>NZ_JADPPY010000018.1:0-75924 GCF_018340035.1 Cobetia sp. MC34 | reverse complement strand
GTGCCGCCTTGGCAATGGCATCAATGGCGTCGCTGAAATGCATGAGACCTTCCCATAATAAGTGTACCTGGCACAGGAAGGTCTCATGATCAGCTTATGGAGAATAGGCTTAACTGACTGGCATTACCGCAATCGCGGGGCTTTTTCATGTCTGGCGTTTGGCTGACGCTAGACGACGGACTCCCTCTTTTGAGCAGGCCTTGAGCAGACCGATAGGGCGCTTTCCCGTGAGACTCGCTGTGAGATTACAGCGTCAGAAAGCGCCACTATCGGCAGCCGTCATGCCTGAGGGCTGTTATGAGGGCTATCAGCTATCACGCTGATTGAGGTCCACCAGGCGACCGATGGCGAGAATCTTGCCTGTCGGTTTGCCGGTCGGCGAACCGCCTTCTGGCTCCAGTGTCATCTCCAGCAGCTGGCCCGGGCTCATGCTGCCGATCTGCTCGGCGCTGAGTTCGATGCCCGCAATCGGGTCGACCAGCCCCAGTGAGCGCGGCCCTTCTTGCGGGTCGGTCAGGGTCCACAGTTCGATGGCGCGATCCGTCGGGCGCTCGATGGAGACCTTCGGTGTCAGCTGCAGGCCACCGCTGGGCGTGACATTGGCCACCCAGGTCGGCGTGCCCGGGTCTTCCAGTGTCTGCAGGATAGCGACCATACGTTGCGCGTCGCCGTCAGGTGTCTGGGTAGCCACCTCCGGTGATGTGCCCTCAAGCGACGCGCTGGGAGAGAAGGGCCCCATCTGCATGACCAGTGCCAGGGCGAGACCTGCCCCCAGACCCAGTCCGAGGCCACCGCCGAGCCAGCGCAGCAGCCAGGGTGCCTTGGTTGAGGCGCTTGCCTGATCTGCGTCATGTCGAGCGGCGTCATCGCGGGTGGCGGAGGACTGCTTGAGGCGCACCAGGCTGGCATCGATGCGCTTCCATAATGAGTCGGAAGGGGGCTCCGGCGGCAGGCGATCACTCACGCTCAGCCAATGTTGCTGCCAGCGCAGGGCCATGCGTGCGGCATTGTCATCGCGCTCGATCCAGGCGCGCACTTCGGCCTCGCGCTCAGGGTCCAGCAGCCCGAGGGCATGCTCACCCAGCAGCAGGTTCTGTTCTTCGGGAGATTCGGGAATCAGGGGGCTATTCATCGTGACAGGCACTCCTGCAGTAGCTTGAGACCGGCGCGGATGCGCCCCTTGATGGTGCCAATCGGTGCGCTCAGCTTCTCGGCGATCTGTTCGTGTGTCAGTCCCTTGAAGAAGGCCAGCAGGATGGGTTCGCGACGCGGCACTTCCAGTTCACCCAGGCAGTCGCTCAACTGATGGGCCGTCTGGCTGTCATCGGCCGCGGTTTCCGGGTCGGCGAGCAGATCGGCCAGCGTATCGAGCGCATCACTGTCGCCGCGTGGCGTCCGCCCCTGGGCGCGCAGCTGATCCAGAGCGCGATAGCGCAGGATGGTAAACAGCCAGGCGCGACCATTGCCGAGTTCACGGCGATACTGGCCCGCGTTGGACCACAGCTTGATGAAGGCGTCATGGACGGCATCTTCCGCCTGGTCGCGGCTGTTCAACAGGCGCATGGCGAGCGCCAGCATGCGGCCCGATTCAAGATCATAGAGACTACGGAACGCGGCCTCGTCTCCGCGTGCACAGGCTTCTATCGCACTGGCGTGGTCAAAGCTTTCCGCGTCTGGCGGACTGACTGACGGCTTCTGTGCTGGCATGGGGCGGCCGGCTCCTTTGGCAGGGGGTCCATTGTTCAGCTGACGGTATGTGCACCGCCGGGGAATGGCAAGTTGCATGATAGAGGCCTTCGTTCGGGAAAGAATCAACGCCCGTGACGGTCGGGATGGCGGTGCGTCAACTGCGGGGGATAGTCAGGTAACGTCCCGCTTCCCGACTTGGATGTTCGCGGCCGGTTTTCAGACGTGTCTGGGTGTGGCGTCAGTCAGTCACCTCACATCCGATGGGAAAGCGCGGCGCGGCTGCATTGCTGCTCGCGCGGTGAGTCCGCATAATGGCCGGCATGACAGCCTGGGAGGCGTGATGAAGCAGCAATTCAATACGATCGGCGTGATTGGCCGACTGGGCAGTGCCCAGGTGGTGGATACGCTCAAGCGCTTGATTCGCTTTCTGGATTCCCGTGGCCTGGCCATGGTGATCGAGGAACGCACTGCCACGCTGCTGCTGGACCACGGTCTGCAGGTGGCCAGCCGCCGCCAGATGGGCGAGCAGTGTGATCTGGTGGTCGTGGTCGGCGGTGATGGCAGCCTGCTGGGCGCCGCGCGCGCGTTGTGCCGCAGCGGCACGCCCGTGCTCGGCGTCAATCGTGGGCGACTCGGCTTTCTGACCGACATTCGCCCCGATGAGCTCGAGGAGAAGGTGGCCGAGGTGCTGGGCGGTGACTATCTCAGCGAGCAACGCTTCCTGCTCGAGGCCGAGGTTTACCGCGAAGGCGAGCGCATCGGGGCGGCCGATGGCCTCAATGATGTGGTGCTGCACCCCGGCAAGGCGGCGCGCATGATCGAGTTCGAGCTGTTCATCGATGGCCAGTTCGTCTACTCCCAGCGCTCGGATGGCTTGATCGTCGCCACGCCGACCGGCTCGACCGCCTATGCGCTGTCCGGTGGCGGCCCCATCGTGCATCCGCGTCTCGAGGCGATCACCCTGGTGCCGATGTTCCCGCATACCCTTTCCAGTCGTCCGATCGTGATCGATGCGGCCAGCGAGATCATCCTGCATATCAGTGCCAGCAACTCGACCTATCCGCATATCAGCTGCGATGGCCAGACTCAGGTGGTGGCCAAGCCCGGGGATGTGCTCAAGATTCGGCGCAAGAGTGAGCGTCTGACGCTGATTCATCCGCTGGAGCACAACTATTTCGAGATCTGTCGCACCAAGCTCGGTTGGAGCAATCGCCTCGGCGAATGACCTCAAGGCTCACAGCATGCAAGCATTCGTGGCGCCACAGGATGGCTATGACCTTATCGGCGATGTACACGGCTGCGGCGCCACTCTGGCGACGTTGCTGGAGACGCTCGGCTATCACATCGTCGATGGCGTCTATCGCCACCCGACCCGCAAGGTCATCTTTCTCGGCGATATCATCGATCGTGGCCCGCGCATCCGCCTGGCGGTGCAGCTGGCCAGCAGCATGGTCAATGCCGGCGAAGCGCTGATCGTGATGGGCAATCACGAATACAACGCCCTGGCGTATTGCCGGCGCGCACGCCCGCGTGCGGGCGGCGAGCATCGTGATTTCCTGCGCTCGCATACCTCACGTCACAATCGCATCATCCGCGAGACGCTTGATCAATATCAGCATCATCCCGATGAGTGGGACGAGGCGCTGCGCTGGTTCATGCGCATGCCGCTGTGTCTGGAGCTGCCGCCGCTGGCCCCCGGCCAGAGCGGGCTGCGCGTGGTGCACGCCTGCTGGGACGAGCCACTGGTGCGTACCTTCCTGGAGCGCTACCCCGATGGCTGCATCGATGAAGACTTCCTGCATGAGTCCATCGAGCACGACAGCTTCGCCTATCGCGTGCTGGACCGCATGACGCGCGGCGCGAACCTGCGCTTGCCGGAAGGGGTCGAGATCCATTCCGGCGATGGTTTCACGCGCCGAAGCTTCCGCACGCACTTCTGGGCACGTGAGCCCCGCACCTACGGCGATGTGGTCTTCCAGCCCGACAACCTGCCCGGCGAGCTGGAGTCGCGCTGGCTGAGCGAGCAGGAGCTGGCCAATCTGCCTTACTACGGGCCAGAGCAGCCGCCACTGTTCCTCGGGCACTACTGGTGCGAGGGCTTGCCGGCGCTGCCGGCCCCCAACATCGCCTGCCTGGATTACAGTGCGGTCAAGTTCGGGCGCCTGGTGGCATATCGCTTCAGTGGCGAAGCCACGCTGGATGCCGCCAACTTCGTGTGGGTACCGGTACCGCGTGAGCCTTCCCGACGCCCCGTGCCGGAAGAGCTGTCCCGCGACACCCTGTCGAACCAGTCTTTCGCCAATGGCGCCAGTCAATAGCACTGGTCATGGGTACGTCCCGATAGCGTCAGCGATGCTGTCGGCGAATGGCGATTGTTTTTTACAATCACATGTCAGTGAACCAAAGCCCGATTGCGCACTCTGAGTAAGTGTTCCCTTGAATGATCCTTGCTCAGTCCGGTGCCCCCCACCGGGCTTTTTTTATGTCTGTCATAAAGGCCAGACGCCTGCGGCGCTGTGATAGATTTTCACAGGCTGGTCTGACTTCTCCTTGTTTATCAACGTGTACTGAGTCTGTTCAGTCGCGTGTCATCTTCAGAGGCATAGCATGTTCAAGGTTCTGACGCTGCCCGAATCCTTCGACAGCCGCCCCCTGCGCGAAGCCCTGTGGGCCGAGAAGATCGGTCACCAGATCACCCTGAGCCAGGCTCGCCCGACAGAGGCTGCGTCTGGCGAGGATGCCGAGAGCCACGAGGGCGGCCAGGAGCTGTGGCTGGCCGACCCCGAGCAACTGCCGCGCGTCATCGCGATGCTCGAGCGCCAGTCACGCGGTGAACCGTTGCGGGACGCCTCTGCGGGCGCCGCGACGCGTGGCACCGCCAGTTCTCAGTCTCTCATCGCCCTGATGCGCCAGACGCCGTTGACCTGGCTGGTCGGTCTGGCCTGCTGCGTCACGGTGCTGTTCCAGTATGCGCTGGGTCAGGCGGCGGTATTCGAGTGGCTGGCCATCGTGCCCTTCGAGCTTGTCGGCAGTCAGCATATCGCGCCCGAGCCGCTGTCCGTGACGCTGGCGGGGGAGTGGTGGCGGCTCTGGTCGCCGTCGTTGATGCACTTCGGGGTACTGCACCTGGTGTTCAACCTGCTGTGGCTGTGGGTGTTCGGGCGCCAGATCGAGGCCATCGATGGCGGTTGGCGCTTCGCGCTGGTCGTGGTGCTGAGCGGCGTGGCGGCCAATCTGGCGCAATACGCCACCGGCAGCGTGCTGTTCGGTGGGCTGTCGGGGATCGACTTCGCCGTCATCGGCTATGTCTTCCTCGCCGCACGCCGCCGCCCCGCGCTGGGCTATCAGATGCAGCGCTCGCTGATGATCTTCATGCTGATCTATCTGGTGCTATGCATGACGCCGCTCTCGAGTGCCATTGGCCTGGGCGCCATCGCCAACGAGGCGCATCTTGGTGGCCTGTTGACCGGCCTGCTGCTGGGCTGGCTGCTCCCCAGGCGCAGCGCAGCCTGAGCGTTGGCGCTTCGGCCTCGGGGATCACACTGCCGGAAATGACACTGCGCGAAACGACAATGCTAGAATGGCGGCCATCCCCAGTGACTCCGATGGTCCGCCTTCGGCAGTCGTGGCCCCGTATCAGGAGAGTATGTGATGAGCAACATGTCCTTTGACGGCATGGTCGAGCAGATGACGCCGACCATCTACGAGAGCCTCAAGCAGTCCATGCAGCTGCGCAAATGGCCGGATGGCCGCGTGCTGACCCAGGAGCAGGTCGAGCTGTGCATGGAAGCCGTCATCAAGTACGAAGCGCACAACAACGTGCCTGCCGAGTCGCGTGTCGGCTTCATCGACAACGGCACCTGTGGGCCGCGTGATGACGACAGCACCGCAAGCGATGAGCCGGAGCAGATCAAGTGGGTCAACTGACGCTGGATGATGCCCTGAGTGCTGATGAGGCCTCCGGCACGGCTCAGGAAGCCAGTGCTCAGGATGTGGCGCCCATCACGCTGAGTGGCAACCTCCACAAGATGTCCATCGTGCCCGCCGGTGAGGCGCTTGCGATCGATACCTCGTTTGATGCGCCGTCGGTCACGCGCGAGCCGCTGGCGGCCAACTATGGCCTGCGTCTGGGCGAGATCACCCAGCCGTTGAATGCCTATATCGGCCACAAGGTGCGTTTGAGCTTCACCGGTCAGATCCACTGCAGCCATTGCGGTCGCAAGACCAAGAAGAGCTTCGCGCAGGGGCATTGCTATCCGTGTTTTCGCAAGCTGCCGCAGTGCGATGGCTGCATCATGAAGCCGGAGACCTGCCATTACGCCGAAGGCACCTGCCGTGATCCGCAGTGGGGCGAGGAGCACTGCTTCCAGTCGCATATCGTCTATCTGGCCAACTCCTCCGGCCTCAAGGTCGGCATCACGCGCAAGACCCAGATGCCGACGCGCTGGTTCGATCAGGGTGCCATCCAGGCGCTGCCCATCGTCGAGGTGTCCAATCGCCTGCAGTCGGGGCTGGTCGAGGTGCTGTTCAAGCAGGCGCTGAACGACCGCACCAACTGGCGTGCGATGCTCAAGGGCGATGTGGCCGAGCTGGACCTGGAAGCCGAGCGGGATGCCTTGCTGGCCCAGATGTCTGAGGGTCTGGCGGCGCTGCAGGTGCATTGCGGCGAAGGCGCCATCCGGGTGCTGGACACCACGGCGCTGGCCTTCGAGTTTCCGGTGCGCACCGCGCCGACCAAGGTCACCTCGTTCAACTTCGACAAGACGCCAGTGGTGGAAGGCGTACTCGAAGGGCTCAAGGGGCAGTATCTGATTCTCGACAGCGGCGTGATCAATCTGCGCAAGTTCACCGGCTATGAGATCGAGGCTCAGCTCGGCGAGCAATGAGCCGCGGCTGAGCCATACCCAAGAGCACAGCAAAGAGCTCAGCACCGCACACACGACAGCGCCCACGCTCCGTCACGGAGGGTGGGCGCTGTCGTTTCAGTGCCTCTGGTTTCTAGTTTCTGGTTTCTGGTTTCTCGCTGCTTGCTACAGGTTTGCAGACTCGAGGCGCGTCAGCCCAGCACGGGCTGGCGGCGCGCCTGCATGCGGGCCAGAAATACCTGCATCACGCGCCGGTAGAGCTCGCGTCCCAGCACCACATCCTCGACGCCGGCATCCAGATTCGGGTTGTCGTTGACCTCGATGACCACCACGCGGTCCTCCAGCTGCTTCAAGTCGACGCCATAGAGGCCGTCGCCGATCAGGCGGGTCGCCTTCAGGGCCGCCTTGATCACGGCCGCTGGCACCTCGCTCGGGTCGACCGTCGCGAAGCCGCCGGAGCGAGTACGCGCGCCGCTGTGATCGTAGATCTGCCAATGGCCACGCGCCATGTAGTAACGGCTGGCGAACAGCAGCTTGCCGTCGAGCACGCCGATGCGCCAGTCGAACTCGGTCGGTAGCCACTCCTGCAACAGCAGCAGGGCAGAATCATGGAACAGCCGCTCGGCTTCGCGCACCAGTGTCTCGGGGCCATCGATCTTGACGATGCCGCGGGAGAAGGCGCCATCCGGCACCTTCATCACCAGCGGGTAGCGCATGTGTTGCCCGCGCTCGGCCAGCTGGCGCAGTTCGCCCCGATGGATCAGGCGACCCTGCGGGGCACTCAGGCCACGTGCCTTGAGAAGCTCATGCAGGAAGACCTTGTTGGTGCAGCGCAGGATTGACTGGCTGTCATCGATCACCACCAGCCCTTCGTGCTCGGCACGCTTGGCCATGCGATAGGTGTGGTGATCCAGACTGGTCGTCTCGCGGATGAACAGGCCATCGAACTCGGCCAGACGGCCTTCATCGCGCCGGGTGATCAGGCTGACATCGATGCCCAGGCGCCGTCCTTCGCGGATGAAATGCTTGAGCGCGGTGCGGTTGGACGGCGGCAGCGCCTCGTCCGGGTCGACCAGCATGGCGAGATCGAAGCGGTAATGGCGGCGTGCCTTGGGCGTGCGCCACACCTTGCGCGAATGGCGATTGAGGGCCTGAGCGAAGCGGTCTTCATCCGCCGCTGCCAGGTGGCTCAGGGATTGCGGGCGCACTCGCTTGAGCACCCAATGATCGCTACGGCCTTCAAGACGCACCTCCAGCAGCGGGCAGGGCAGGCGCTCGAACAGCTTGCGTGCGAGGCGCGCAAGCGCCGGGTCTTCGCTCTCGCCGAAGGTCAGCAGCAGGTCGAGTCGTGGCGGCTTGCCAGCCCCATGCGTCGCGTCTTGCGGGACGGGCAGGGCGCCCTTGCGTGTCAGTTCCTCGAGCAGCACGCGGATGCCGCCCAGCTCCATGTCGATCAGCGACTTGCGTGACAGTTGATTGAGGGTCTCCACTGACGGCAACGCCTTCTGACCGCGCGCCTGGGCCAGCAGCGAGACGTAATAGCCGATGCCCAGGTAATCCAGTCCGCCACACAGATTGATGACGTGGGTGGCGGGCTGCGGCGCATCGTCGGCGCGCTGGGCTGGCGCATCGCTTGAGAGTTCGGAAAGAAAGTCATGGGCGCTGATGACATCATCACTGGGATAGAAGGCGCGCCAGTCAGAAACACGGTCAACCACGATACGCAGGCGGGACATTGCGAAGCCTCGCAAGGCGGGCACCGAAGCGGTGCCGAATGCGCGCATCATGAGAAACAATCCCCGTCATCGCAATAGGCTGAAAAGTGAAATAATTTCATGCAAAGAGACCAAGACAAGACGCGCCTGCATGCCCAGAATGCAGCGCATTGCTACCGCCCCGCGACACGCTGATCCTCGGACGGCGTCAGGGCGCTGACAGGCGGGAGAGCCTGCACCATGACCCCCATTCTGCGCCCGGCCATCCGGGCCGATCTCGACGCTCTGGTAGAGCTCGAGGAAGTCAGTTTCGACAGCGACTGGTTCAGTCGTCGTCAGCTATCCCATCTGATTCTGCGTGCCCATGCCCGTACCCTGGTGATCATCCAGCCCGATGACGATGTCATCCCGACCGCACCGGCGGTGGACGATGTGATGGCCGCGCTATGGCCGGCCGGTAGCGTCGAGCGCGATGACGCCACGCCGCTGCGCAGCGTGCTCGGCTACGGCACCGTGCTGTTTCGTCGCAATTCACGCCGGGCGCGACTCTACTCCTTCTGCCTGCATCCGGAATCGCGTGGCCGCGGCCTTGCCCAGCGCATGCTCACATCGCTTGAGCAGTTGGCCATCGCGCAGGGCTGTACGCAGTTCGATCTTGAGGTGCACACCGGCAATGGCGCGGCGATCGCGCTCTACGAGCGTCACGGCTTCGAGAAGTGTGGTCGCCTGCGCGATTACTATGCCGACGGGGCCGCCGCCTGGAAGATGCGCAAGGCATTGACGCTGGATTCACCGGCGCCGGTGGCTGAGGAACTCGCGGCCGGTGATGCCGGTGAAGCGCACCCGAGGCCGCCCTCGACGGTGAATGCCGGCGCCGCCTGAGCCAGGGGCATGGCGCGCGTGGCCCCCATGGGCTAGGATGCGCTGTTTATTCTTCATGGCTTCAAAGGAATCGCTCCCATGCCGTCATTCGATATTGTCTCCGAACTCGACAAGCACGAAGTTCAGAATGCCGTCGATCAGGCCAATCGCGAACTCGCGACGCGCTTTGACTTCAAGGGCGTGACTGCCAGCTTCGAACTCGAGAAGGAAGAGAACGTCAACCTGGAAGCCGATGCCGACTTCCAGCTGCGTCAGATGATCGAGCTGCTCAAGGGCCGTCTGATCGCGCGCGGCATCGACGTGCGCTGCCTGGAAGAGAAGGACGCCGACACCGCTGGCGTGCGTGCCCGTCAGCAGCTGGTGCTGCGTCAGGGGCTGGACCAGCCGACCGCCAAGAAAATCGTCAAGGCGCTCAAGGATGCCAAGCTCAAGGTCCAGGCGCAGATCCAGGGCGAGAAGGTCCGCGTCACCGGCAAGAAGCGTGACGACCTGCAGGGCGCCATGGCGCTGCTCAAGGGTGATGAGAGCCTCGAGCTGCCGCTGCAGTTCAACAACTTCCGCGACTGATCCAGCGCGCAAGTGACTGGCGATCGCCATTCTCAGCACCGTTCGCTATCGGCGTGCGGTGCTGTCTTCGTTTGATTCGCTGATTTGCGGTGTCGTGAGAGTCACTGATTCGCATGTTTTCTGGATCAACAGATTCGCTTTGAAAGCGTCATGTCTCGTCGCTGGCGCTACGCTTGTCCAGCCCGGTGCTTCACTCGAGACGACCGGACGCGTCGCTTTCAAAGCGTTTCACCCTATTCGTACGTGATATCTGCGCCATGCGGGCCGCTTCGGCACCCGACAACGCGCAAAGAGAGGTTATATGTCTGCTCCGCTCGCTATCGGCCAGCGCAACACCCTGACGATCACCAAGCGGGTCGGCTTCGGCGTCTTCCTCGATGGTGGGGATCGCGGGGAAATCCTGCTGCCGACACCCTTCATTCCGGCGGGGGCCGACATCGGTGACGAAGTCGAAGTCTTCGTCAGCCTGGATGATGAAGACCGCCTGCTGGCCACCACGCGCTATCCGCGTGCCATGGTCGGCGAGTTCGCCGCGCTCAAGGTGGTCGAGGTCAATGACATCGGCACCTTCCTCGACAATGGCCTGGGCAAGGACTTGCTGCTGCCCTACGGCGAGCGCAAGCGTGAGCTCAAGGCCGGTCAGTTCGCCATGGTGCACGTCGGTCTCGACAAGCACAGTGACCGCATGGTCGCCTCGATGCGTCTGGATCGCTGGCTCGACAAGACTCCGGCCACCTACGCGGTGGGCCAGGAAGTCTCTGGTCTGGTCGCTGCGCGCACCGACCTGGGCATGAAGATCATCATCGACAACGCCCACTGGGGCCTGGTGCACCACGACCGTATCTTCACGCGTCTGCGCATCGGCAATCGTCTGCGTCTGTGGGTGTTGAAGAATGACGGCAACGGCAATGTCGATCTCACGCCGCAGGCGCCGGGTCCGGCCGGCCATCAGCAGCTGGCGGACCGCATTCTGGCCGCGCTGGAAGCCAGTCAGGGCGTGCTGCCGCTGGGCGACAAGAGCGAACCGGAAGCCATCAGTGAAGCCTTCGGTGCCAGCAAGGCCAACTTCAAGCGCGCCATCGGTCACCTGAAGCGCGAAGGCAAGGTCACGCTGGCGCCCACCGAGACGCGTCTGGTCAAGTAAGTCACTGCTGTCAGCCTGTGCTGCCACTGCCACCCTCGGGAGACCGACGGGTGGCAGTTTGCGTTTCAGGCTGCCGCATGGCACCAATGACAGCGTATCATGGGAGTATCTTGCGCTGAGTTGCCCCCATTCGCTCCTTCACCTTCGACAAGGAATGTCTGCATGACTGTCTCTGCTTCTGCTGCCTCCGCTTCTTCTGGTCCCTCAACGTCTGCTGGTTCGCCGCGTCTGTTGATTGCTCCTGACAGCTTCAAGGAAGCGCTGGCAGCCAGTGATGCCGCCGAGGCCATGGCGCGTGGTGTTCGCCGGGTACTGCCCGAGGCACAGATCGATCTCTGCCCGCTGGGGGATGGCGGTGAGGGCACGCTGGCGGCGTTGTTGGCGGCGGCCAGTGAAGCAGACCCCATCGAGGCGCGTAGCGCTCAGGTGCGTGATCCGCTCGGGCGTGACGTCACCGCCCAGTGGGGCTGGCAGCCGGGTAGCCGCACGGCCATCGTCGAGCTGGCCGAAGCCAGTGGTCTGCATCTGGTCAGCCCTGATGAGCGCGACGCGCGGGTCGCCGACACGCATGGCGTGGGCGAGCTGATCCTGGCGGCACTGGACGCCGGTGCCGAGCGGCTGATCGTCACGCTGGGCGGCAGCGCCACCAACGATGGCGGCAGCGGCATGCTGCGCGCGCTCGGGCTGCGTCTGCTCGACGCTGATGGCAATGAGCTGCCCGCAGGCGGCGCGGCCCTCGCGCGTCTGGCGAGTCTGGACGTCACTGCGCTGGACCCACGCCTGGCTGATCTCAAGGTGTCTGCCGCGGTCGATGTCGACAACCCCCTGTGTGGCGCGCGCGGCGCGAGCGCCGTGTTCGGCCCGCAGAAGGGCGCCGATGTCGCGGTGGTCGAGGAACTGGATGCGGCGCTGGGCCACTTCGCGCGCCTGAGCGCTGAAGTGCTGGGCGCAGACCAGCAGCAGTTGGCCGGTGCAGGGGCCGCTGGCGGCATGGGCTACGCGGTGGCGGCCTGGTTGAACGGCGAGTTGCGCCCGGGCATCGAGCTGGTGATGGAGCGCCTCAACGTGAGCGAACGTCTGGCGGGCTGTGATCTGCTGATCACCGGGGAAGGCGGTCTGGATGGCCAGAGCCTGGGCGGCAAGACCCCCATCGGTGCGGCGCGAGCCGCGCGTGTCGCCGGGGTGCCCGCCATCGTGTTGGCCGGACGACTGGCCGAGGGCTGGCAAGCCGCCCATGATGAGGGGGTCAGTGCCGTCTTCACGCTGTGTGACAGTGCCATGCCGCTTGAGCAGGCGCTGGCACGCACCTCGGAGCTGCTGGCTGACCGTTGCGAGGCCATCATGCGTCTCTGGCAGTTGGCGCAACGTAGCTGACCGCAGCCCGGCTGACCGCAGCCCGGCTGATCGCAGCCCGGCTGAACGCAGCCCGGCTGACCGCCGCTAAGCCACGCCCGGCTCGACGGATTGCGGCGTCGAATCTGGCCGCAGACAGCGGCCCACGGCCCCCATGGCGGGGGGCGTGGCCTTTCGCGATATCGGCAAGCCCGTTACCATGCACGCAGTTGCTATCAGGCGGATAGTCAGAAAGTACTTTTCCCATGAACGACTTGGCGTTTGACTGATAGCAGGAAGCACACGGTGTGTGACCGCAGGTGGTGAGGAACCGACATGATGATCTTTCGGCGCATGAAGCGTATCTGCTGGCTTGGCCTGGCCTGGTTGTTCTTCGGCATCGGCTTCGCTGGCATGTTTCTGCCGCTGCTGCCCACCACCGTCTTCATGCTGCTGGCGCTGGCCTGTGCCAGCCGAGGCTCACCGCGCTTTGCACGCTATATCCGGGAACACCCCCAGATCGGGCCGACGCTGGTGGCCTGGGAGCGCGAACGCGCCATTCCGCTGCGCGCGCGCATCATGGCGGTCAGCATGCTGGCCGTCTCGATGCTGATCATCCTGTTCACCGTCTCAGTGCTGGCCGTCAAGGTCTCGCTGCTGGTCTTCCTGTCGCTGCTGGCACTCTGGCTGGCCACGCGCCCGGAGCCCAAGGGCGAGGGGGCGAACCTTGCCGTCAGTGGCGAATCCCTTCCGCGCGAATGAGCGCTTCATCGCGGGCAGGTGAGGTGTCTGCTCCCTCGCTGTCCGCTGTCTTCCTGCCGTGAGGAGTTCCCTCCCGCGGCGCTGATTGCGGAGTCTTTGATGTCACAACCTGCAGCGATTCATCTTGCCGATTATCAGGCACCCGCCTGGCGTGTGCTGGACACCCGCCTGACGTTTGATCTGGCACCGTCCGCGACCCGTGTGACGACCGTGCTGACCCTCGAGGCCAATCCCGATGCCGCCGTAGGCAGTGATGCCACGCCGCCGCTGGTGCTCAATGGCGAGCATCTGACGCTTGAGTCCGTGCGTGTCGATGGGCGAGCGCTCGCCAGTGATGAATACAAGCTCGACGAGACTCACCTGACGCTGGCCGGCCTGCCGGCCAACTGTGAGCTCGAGACGGTGGTGGTGATCGACCCGGCCGCGAATACCGCGCTGGAAGGGCTTTATGTGTCCTCGGGCATGTTCTGCACCCAGTGCGAGGCCGAAGGCTTCCGTCGCATCACCTACTACCCGGACCGCCCGGACGTGATGTCGGTGTTCACCACCACCATCATCGCCGACAAGGACAGCTACCCGATCCTGCTCTCCAACGGCAATCCCGTCGAGCGTGGCGAGCGTGAGGGCGGTCGTCACTTCGTCACCTGGCAGGACCCGCATCCCAAGCCGTGCTATCTGTTCGCGCTGGTGGCGGGTGACCTGGTCAAGCATGACGACAGCTTCACCACCATGAGTGGCCGTGACGTCGCTCTGGAAATCTGGGTCGAGCCGGAAAATCTCGACAAGACCCAGCACGCCATGAACTCCCTCAAGGCCTCCATGAAGTGGGACGAGGAAGTCTACGGTCGCGAATATGATCTCGACATCTTCATGATCGTCGCGGTCAACGACTTCAACATGGGCGCGATGGAGAACAAGGGCCTCAACATCTTCAACAGCGCCTGCGTGCTGGCCAACCCCGATACCACCACCGACGCCGCCTTCCAGCGCGTCGAAGGGGTGGTCGCGCATGAGTACTTCCACAACTGGTCGGGCAACCGCGTCACCTGCCGTGACTGGTTCCAGCTGTCCCTGAAGGAAGGCTTCACCGTCTATCGTGATCAGACCTTCTCCGCCGACATGAACTCGGCGCCGGTCAAGCGTATCGAAGACGTCGCCATGCTGCGTACCGCGCAGTTCGCCGAAGATGCCGGCCCCACCGCACACCCGGTACGCCCGGCGTCCTATATCGAGATTTCCAACTTCTACACCCTGACCATCTACGAGAAGGGTTCCGAAGTGGTGCGCATGGTCGCCAATCTGCTTGGGGAAGAAGCCTTCCGCCGTGGCAGTGACCTCTACTTCGCGCGCAACGATGGCAGCGCCGCCACCATCGAGGACTTCATCAGCGCGATGAGCGAAGCCTCCGGTCGCGACTTCAGTCAGTTCATGCGCTGGTACTCACAGGCCGGAACGCCGAACATCGCCGCCAGTGGCACCTTCGATGCCCAGGCAGGCACCTATTCCCTCACGCTGTGTCAGTCCACGCCGCCTTCACCGGGGCAGGCGGAGAAGCTGCCGCTGGTGATCCCGGTGCGCATGGGGCTGGTCGGGGCCGACGGCAGCGATCTGACGCTGACCCTAGACGGCGAAGCACTGGGCACGGAAACCGTGCTGGAGCTGACCGAAGCTGAGCAGACCTTCGTCTTCACCGGCCTTGCCGGCGTTGCCGAGCCGGTGCCGTCGCTGCTGCGTGGCTTCTCGGCGCCGGTCAAGCTGGCCTTTGACTACAGCCGTGAGCAGCTGGCCTTCCTGATGCAGCACGACAGCGATGGCTTCAACCGCTGGGATGCCGGTCAGCGTCTGGCCATGGCAGCGCTTGAAGACCTGATGGCGGCCTGGCAGCGTGGCGAGCAGGAGGCCCAGCTGGATGAGCGCCTGCTGGCCGCCTATCGCTTCCTGCTCCAGAGCGAGGCTTCCGATCGTGCGGTGCTGGCCGAGATGCTGACGCTGCCCTCGGAGGCCTATATCGCCGAGCAGCAGAGTGTCGTCGATGTCGATGCCATCCACTGGGCGCGCAAGACCGCCAAGGCACAGC
The DNA here is from genome assembly GCF_018340035.1 of Cobetia sp. MC34. Lineage (NCBI taxonomy): Bacteria > Pseudomonadati > Pseudomonadota > Gammaproteobacteria > Oceanospirillales > Halomonadaceae > Cobetia > Cobetia sp. MC34. The sequence goes on along the minus strand of NZ_JADPPY010000018.1, from coordinate 60,891 downwards.
TGGCCAGTGCGCTGCGCGACGATTTCGTGGCGCTCTATCACGCCAATGCGCAGCAGGGCGACTACGCGCCGACCTTCGAGCAGATGGCGCGTCGCAGCCTCAAGAATGCCGCGCTCAGCTATCTGATGAGCATCGAGGACGAGGAGGGCGTGCGTCTGGCCCAGGCCCAGCTCGCGGCGGCCCACAACATGACCGACGTGCGTGCCGCGCTGACGATGCTGGTGCACTCTTCACGCACCGACCTGGGTGACCCGGCGCTCAAGTCCTTCGCCGAGCGCTGGTCGCATGACCCGCTGGTGATGGACCAGTGGTTCTCGATCCAGGTCACGCGTCCGCAGGCCGATGTGCTGGACCGCGTGCGCTTCCTGATGGAGCACCCGGCATTCTCGTTGACCAATCCCAACAAGGTGCGTGCCTTGATCGGCGCCTTCGCCGGCCAGAACCGTGTCAACTTCCACCGTCTCGACGGCGAAGGCTATCGTCTGCTGGCGGATGTGGTCATCGAGCTCAATCGTCTGAACCCGGAGATCGCGGCGCGCATCATCACGCCGCTGACGCGCTACAAGCGTTTCGATGCCAAGCGTCAGGACTTGATGAAGGCTGAGCTTGAGCGTATCCGTGGCGAGAAGCTCTCGAACAACCTGTATGAAGTCGTGGAGAAGGCACTGGCCTGATCCTCTGATCTGACCCTTGAAGACAGACGGCAGTCATCGCGCGCATGGTGATGACTGCCGCTGACATGAAAAAGCCCCTGCCGAATGGCAGGGGCTTTTTCATGTCACGAGCCTGGCGCAAGTCCCGTCAGGGCATCGCCTTCAAGACCATCGCGTATACGATCATCGCGCGCGTCAGGCGATCATCCAGCCCAGGAAGGTCAGGCCGATAAAGGTCATCAATAGCCCACCGATGATGGAGCCCCTCAACAGCGTCGTGATGCCCTTGAATAGCAGATAAAGCCCCAATACCAGGCCCAGCAGGCTGAACAGCGATGTGCCGAGCCCCAGCTCACCGGTCAAGCCATTGAAGAAGCCAGCCAGCGCATCATCAAAGTGTGCGAAGAAATTGCCCAGGCCTTCGACGATGAAGCGAATGGCGGCACCCAGTTGCGTGCCGATCCAGTTGAAGAAGTCTTCCATAACGCATGATGTCCAGACAGAAAAGAGGCCCCAGTGTGCCATGAAAGACGCGGATGCGCTGTCATCCGAGCTGATACTTGGCGGTGAATGTCTCGATCGCCATCGGCTTGTCCATCAGATAGCCCTGCAGGGCATCACAACCCATCTCCAGCAGCAGTTCGCGCTGCCTGGGGGTCTCGACGCCTTCCGCCACCACGCACATGCCCAGCTCACGCCCCAGCTGCACCATGAAGTTCACCATGCGGCGGTTCATCTCGTCGTTCTCGAGATCATTGACGAAGCTGCGGTCGACCTTGAGCTCATCGAAGGGCAGGTGCTTGATATAGGTCAGTGAGGAGAAGCCGGTGCCGAAATCATCCAGCGACAGGCGCAGGCCCAGCGAGCGCAGCTCGTGCATGCGTGCCACGGTGGCGGGCATGTCGGTGGCGAAGACGTTTTCGGTCAGCTCCAGCTGCAGATATTGCGGGTCAAGCGTGTGCTGGCTGAGTGCCTTGGCGACATTGCCGACGTAGTGAAGGGAGTCCAGCTGCTTGACGCTGACATTGACCGACAGATAGAGCCTGGCGAAGGCGGTGCCTTTCTGCCAGTCCTCCAGCAGCTTGCAGGCCTGCTCCAGCACCCAGTCGCCGAGGCTGTCGATCAGCTGGCTCTTCTCGGCCAGCGGTATGAACTCATAGGGCGAGATATTGCCGAGCTTGGCGTGTCGCCAGCGCAACAGGCACTCGGCGCCGACCAGCTTGAGCCCCCGATCGAATTGCGGCTGCAGTTCCACGTAGAGCTCTTCATTCTCGATGGCGCGGCGCAGGTCATTTTCCAGCTGCACGGCGCGCTCAAGCTCCACGCGCATGCTGGGATCAAAGCGAACGGTCTGATTGCGCCCGGCCTCCTTGGCGCGATACATCGCGATATCCGCGCGTCGGATGAGCTCCTCGGCGCTCAGATGGCGATCATGGAACATGATGCTGCCCAGACTCGCCGAGCTGTGATGTTGCAGCGGCTGCGCTTGCGGGCCCAAGAGCGAATACGGCTGGTTGAGCGCCTGCTGCAGGCGCTCCATCAGCTCATCCAGTTCGCGACAGGCAATCTGTGGATCATGGCTCAGGGGCTGAACCAGGATGACGAACTCGTCCCCGCCGAAGCGCGCCACCAGGTCGCTGTCACGCACCTTGGAGCTCAGGCGGTGGGCCACCTCGATCAACAGATGGTCGCCGGTGGTATGCCCCAGCAGGTCGTTGATCTTCTTGAAGTGGTCCAGATCGATGAAGATGAGCGCGCCGTGGGTGTCACGGGCGTCGGTGATGATGATGGCCTGCTGCAGGCTGTCGATCAGCGTGGCTCGGTTGGCCAGCTTGGTCAGCGAGTCGAAGCGACTGTGCTGGTGCAGCAGGGCCTCTGATTCGACGATACGCGTGATATCGGTGATCGAGCCGATCATGCGTAGCGGATTGCCTTCGCTGTCACGCTCGATGACATCGCCCTTGTCGATCACCCAGACCACGTCGCCACCGCGGGTCAGCATGCGGTGACGGTGATAATAGGCCGTCTTGCCCGCCATGCAGTCCTGGATGGCGATCATCGTCTCGGGCTTGTCCTCGGGGTGCAGCAGGCTTGCGAATTCTTCCAGGCTGTTGCTGAGCTCGCTCTCCGGGATGCCCAGAATCTGTGACCAGCGGCGATTGTGCGTCACGGAACTGGTCAGGATGTTCCAGTCCCAGAAGCCTTCCAGCGAGGTGTCATAGATGTGGTCGATCTGGCGGGTCTTGCGCTCATGCTCACGGACTTCGGTGGTGATGTTGTGCGCCAGAACGGCGACCAGCGGCTGGCCGTGAATGTCATGGAAGGGCTGCTTGATGGAGCGGAAGTGGTTGACCTCGCCGGTGGTGCCGTCGGTGGCATCCTCGAAGACCGTCTCGCGCTCGAACCTGCTGAGCACCTGCTCCACGCTGCGCCGAAAGAAGTGGCTCTGCTCGGTATTGCCGGTGTAGTGGCTGTCATCGCGCCCGATGATGTCCTCGTGCGAGGTGCCATAGAATTCGGTCAGGGTGCGATTGGCGTAGCGAAACAGCCCCTTGGCATCCTTGATGAACAGGATGTCGGGGTGGGTGTCGACCAGGGTGCGTAAAAGGTGGTTCTCGGCTTCCAGTGCCTCGAGACGTGACGACATCTCCTGCAGGCGCGAGTGCAGGCAGCTGTCATCAGGCTGGGGGGAATCGTCGGAACCTTCTGGGCGCGGAGAGCGGTGATCCCCGGCATCGGAAGGTGCGGTCATGGCAGGTTCCTGAGGCGACGGTCTGTGCGCTCAGTCTACGTTGCCGCTCGGTTGAATAGGCGGGGAGGCGAGGTTCATGCTCAATCAACGATCATGCATGCAGGCCACGCTGCAGGCCACGCAGGCAGTTCACGCAGGAACGGGGCTTTCGCCAGGCGTCTGGTGATCAAGGCCCAGTCATCAAGGCCCAGTCATCAAGCCCCAGTCATCAAGCTCCTGATCATGAAGAAGTCATCAAATTCTCGTGCCGGGAGGCGTTACAGGTCGACCTTGTCCTTGTACTCGCAGAGATCTTCGATGATGCAGCTGCCACAGCGCGGCTTGCGTGCCACGCAGGTGTAGCGGCCATGCAGGATCAGCCAGTGGTGGGCGTCGACCAGAAACTCCTTGGGCACATGACGCATCAGCTTGTGCTCGACTTCCAGCACGTTCTTGCCCGGGGCGATGCGCGTGCGGTTGGAGACACGGAAGATGTGCGTGTCCACCGCCATGGTCGGCTGGCCGAAGGCGGTGTTGAGCACCACGTTGGCGGTCTTGCGGCCCACGCCGGGCAGCGCTTCCAGCGCCTCGCGAGTCTGCGGCACCTCGCCACCATGCCGTTCGATCAGCATCCGGCAGGTCTTGATGACGTTCTCGGCCTTGGTGTTGAACAGGCCGATCGTCTTGATGTACTCCTTCAGGCCCTCGACACCCAGCGCGAGGATGCTCTCCGGCGTATTGGCGACCGGATACAGCTTCGCCGTGGCCTTGTTGACGCCCACATCCGTCGCCTGCGCCGACAGCAGCACCGAGATCAAAAGCTCGAAGGGCGTTGACCAGGCAAGCTCGGTGCGTGGCTCAGGATTCTCGTTGCGCAGGCGGGTGAAGATCTCGAGGCGTTTCTGGGCGTTCATGATATCTCGGATACGGCGGTAAGGGCTTGGAAGCGGGCATCGTCGACACAGGCTGTCAGCCAGCGGGCTGACAGCCTGTGTGAGAGGGGCTCAGGAGATGGTGCCGGTCACGCGTACACGACGCGACACCTTGGGCGCATCGGCGTTGGCCGCCTTGCGGCGCTGCTCGAGTCGCTCATCGATGGTCTTCTTGCCCGCGATGATAAGCCCCATGCAGAAGAAGGCGCCCGGCGGCAGCACCAGGAACAGGAAGGAGTAATCCGTGAAGATCGTCAGCTGCCAGTCGGCGGCCATCGGCCCGACGAGCAGTTCCATGCCGGCAAACAGCGTGCCCTGGCCGAACAGCTCACGCATGCCACCCAGCAGCACCAGCACGGCCATGAACCCCAGTCCCATCATCAGGCCATCGGTGGCCGCCGGCAGCACGGGATGCTTGGCGGCGAAGGCATCGGCACGCCCGAGAATCGCGCAGTTGGTGACGATCAGCGGAATGAAGATGCCGAGAATCTGATAGAGCTCATAGGTGTAGGCCTTCATCAGCAGCTCGGCACAGGTCACGAACGAGGCGATGATCATCACGAAGGCCGGCAGGCGCACTGCAGAAGGCACCAGATTGCGGATCAGCGACACCGCCACGTTGGAGCCGATCAACACCAGCAGCGTGGCAAGCCCCAGCCCGATGGCGTTGACGACGCTGGCGGTGACGGCCAGCAGCGGACACAGGCCCAGCAGCTGTACCAGCGCCGGGTTGTTGTCCCACAGGCCGTCGCGGCTGATCTTGCCAAGCGAGATATCACTCATGAGGTTCGTCTCCGCCGTGTTCAGAAGGCGCTGATGGCGTGAGCGTGCCATCAGCGGTGGGAGCTTGCGTGTCTTGCTGGGCCCTGGCGGCGCGGCGGGTCGCGGTCAGCGTCTCGCTGTCGCCGGCCAGCAGCGCCGTGCGGTGCGCCATGAAGTAGATCAATGCCTGACGAACGGCACCCACCACGGCGCGCGGGGTGATGGTCGCACCGGTGAACTGGTCGAAATCACCGCCATCCTTGTTCACCTTCCATTCCACCGAGCTGAGCGTCTGGTCATCGAATTCGTGAATCCAGTCGGACTTGCGCGCTTCGATCTTGTCGCCCAGCCCCGGGGTCTCGGCGTGCTTGACGGCGCGCACTCCGGCCACGCTGCCATCGGCACGGATACCGACCAGCAGGCGGATATCGCCGCTGTAACCCTTGCCGGTCACCACCGGCAGCAGCACCGCGACGGTCTCGCCATTTCGGGTGGCGCGCCAGCCGGTATCGGCGCTCTCCAGACCCAGCACCTGTGAAGGCGGCAGGGCGAAGGCCGCGTCGAGCAGGTCATTGTCGTGCAGAGACGGCGGGATGATCTCGGCCAGCGCCGCGCTCTGGGCGGCACGCTCGTTGTCGGCGATGGTCTCGGCGGTGGTTATCTGGGTCACGGCGACGACGCCGGCGGTGATGACGGCGAAGACCGCCAGACCCAGCGCGGCCCGCGCGATGGTGTGCTTCAGACCCTGCGCGGCCTGGGCTTGCTGTTCGGGCTGATCAGGCGTCAGGCTCATGCCTTGTCCTCCAGCTTGATGCCGCGACGGGCCTTCTTGTGACCATAGCTGCGTGGCTGGGTGTAGTAATCGATGAACGGCACGCTGAAGTTCATCAGCAGCACCGCGAAGGCGATGGCGTCAGGATAGGCGCCGAAGGTGCGAATCAGGTAGATCAGCACGCCGATGCCGACGCCGTAATAGAGCTTGCCCTTGTTAGAGGTCGCCGCCGTGACGGGGTCCGTGGCGATGAAGAAGGCGCCGAATATCGCCGCACCGCACAGCAGGTGGATCAGGGGGCTGGCATGCTGCTCGCCATCCACGAAGGCGAAGATGGCGGAGATCACCGCCAGGCTGCCCAGCATCGCCACCGGGATATGCCAGGTGATCAGGCGACGCGCCAGCAGCACCAGGCCGCCGAGGCCCCAGGCGATGGCCGTCTGCTGCCAGGCCAGCAGGTTGGCGGCAGGCAGCAGGCTCGGGTCTGCCCAGAACTCGCTGCTGGAAAGCTCGCCCTTGTTGCGGAAAGCGTCCAGCGGAGTGGCGCCGGTCAGGGCATCTGGCGTGGCGATCACACCGAAGAACTGCTGCAGGCTGTCAGTGAAGCCGAGTGCGAAGCCATCCGGGGATGACCAGCGCGACATCTCGACCGGGAAGGAGATCAGCAGCAGCGCATAGGCGACCATCGCCGGGTTGAACGGATTCTGGCCCAGACCACCGTAGAGCTGCTTGGCGACCACGATGGCCGCGATCACGCCGGTCAGTACCAGCCACCAGGGCGCCAGCGGCGGCAACGACACCGCCAGCAGCACGCAGGTCACCAGCGCCGAATTGTCCTTGAGGAAAAAGCTGACCGGACGGCCACGCAGCTTGAGCAGCAGCGCCTCGAGGGCGACACCCGCCAGGCAGGCGAAGACGAGGTTGAACAGCACACCCCAGCCATAGTGCCAGCACAGCACGGCGATACCCGGCAGCGTCGCGGCCAGCACCCAGGCCATCACGCGCGAGGTGGCGGTTGGCCCGTGGGCATGGGGGGAGCTTGCATGCATCAGGCTCATGAGACGGTCAGATCCTTGCGGTAAATGGGCAATGACACGAGGCGTGCATCAGGATGAGTCGCCATTGGCGCGGTAATTGGGCTCAGGTCACTCATTGGGCGTCCACCAGTGCCTGCACCTCGGCCAATGACTCGCGGGCGTGTTCCAGATTGCGGCGCGTGCGGTCGACCTTGGTCGCCAGGCGCTGACGGTTTTCGTCATCTGCCTCGCTCAAAGCCGCCTCGGCCTTGCGGTGGGCCGCCTCGGCCGCCTTGACCGCGATGCTGACCTGCTTGTGACGCTTGGCGAGGTTCTCGGCGCGTGATGCCTCGATCTCGTCCTGAGAGAGCGTCACGTTGCTGGCCATGCTGCCGCGCCCCACAGAACCCGCAGCGGGCTTGGGCGTCTCGGGAATCAATTCGCCCGCGCCCTTGGCGGCAGGCGACGCCTCAGTGCTGCCAGCTTGCGCGCTGTTGAGGCGCACCTCGGCGGCACGCAGGTTTTCCTGGGCCGTGGCCAGCAGGGTCTGCAGGTCCTCGATATCGCCTTCGCCACTTTCGCTGGCGCGGGCCAGGGCCTTTTCGGCCTTCTTGACCGCGATATTGGCTGCGGCGCGCGCTGTCTTGAGTGCCTTGATATCGGCGCTGGGTGCCGCAGCTGCCGGTGCAGCAGCGTTGGCAGTAGAGCCAGCCGCAGCGCTTGCTACAGGGCCTTTATCAGCGCCTTGAGCAGCGCCAGCGGCGTCGGTCGCTGCCTTGAGATCGCCTTCGGCCTTGGCAAGGCGGGACTTGGCCTCGGTGACGCTGGCCTCGAGGGCGGGGATGTCACCCTCACCGCTGTCCTGGGCGGTCTTGAGAGCCTTCTCGGCCTTCTTGACGGCGATATTGGCCGCGGCACGTGCCGTCTTGAGCGCCTTGAGGTCGGCTGCCGGGGCAGCCGCGCCTGTCGCGGAAGCGCTGGCCGCCGCAGGGGCAGCTGACTCGCTGGCCTCGCTGGCAGCCTTGAGATCGCCTTCGGCCTTGGCCAGTCGCGCCTTTGCCTCTGCCACGCTGGTCTCGAGGGCGGGAATATCGCCTTCACCGCTGTCCTGGGCGGTCTTGAGGGCCTTCTCGGCCTTCTTGACGGCGATATTGGCCGCGGCGCGCGCCGTCTTGAGCGCCTTGAGATCGGCGGCGGGGGCAGCCGCCGGGGCAGCTGACTCGCTTGCCTCGCTGGCGGCCTTGAGGGCGCTCTCGGCGCTGGCGAGCTTGGCCTTGGCCGCGGTCACGTTGGCCTCGAGCTTGGCGATATCGTCCTCGGAGCTCTCACCGCCATCCTGGGCTGCCTTGAGGGCCTTCTCGGCCTTCTTGAGGGCGATGTTGGCCGCGGCGCGCGCCGTCTTGAATGCCTTGATGTCGGTGGCCGGTGCCGGCTGGGCAGCGGCGGCCGTTGTGGAGGCCGAGGCCGAAGTCGTGTCTGCGGCGGCGCCGGCATCGGCGCGGGCGGCGGCGGACTTCTGGGCCGCCTGAGCGCGCTGCTGACGCTTGGCTTCCTTCTCGGCTTCCTCGCGCGCCATGCGCGCCTGCTTGAATTCGAAGCGGTGACGCGCACGCTCGGACTTGCGCGCCTCGTGCTGGGCACTGCGAATCTCGCCCTTGGCGAAGCGGTAATACTGCACCAGCGGAATCTGGCTGGGACAGACGTAGGAGCAGGCGCCACATTCGATGCAGTCCGCCAGATTGTAGAGCTCGGCCTTGTCGAACTCGCGTGCCTTGGAGAACCAGTAGAGCTGCTGCGGCAGCAGCTCGGCCGGACAGGCCTGCTCACACATGCCGCAACGGATGCACGGCTGCTCGACCGCCGGTGCCGGCAGTGACTCGGGGGAGGAGGCCAGCAGACAGTTGGTGGTCTTGATGATCGGCAGGGCGTCGCTCTCGAGCGTGAAGCCCATCATCGGCCCGCCCATCACCAGACGTGCGATACCCGTCGGCGCAGGCGCTGCCAGACGCAGCAGGTCTGCGATGGAGGTACCCAGGCGCGCCTCGACATTGTGCGGGTGCTGCAACGCCTCGCCGGTCAGGGTGACGACGCGCGAGATCATCGGCTCGCCGAAGCACACCGCGCGCTGCACGGCGCGCACGGTGCCCGGGTTGTGCACCACCACGCCGACATCGGCGGGCAGGCCACGGCTGGGCACTTCGCGGTCCGTCAGCAGCTTGATAAGCTGCTTCTCGCCGCCGGAGGGATACTTGGTCGGTACCACCACGACTTCGAGGCGTGAATCCAGCGGCGGCAGGCGCTTGTCGGCGCGGCGGGCGCGAATCGCCTGTTCCAGCGCGATGACGGCCTCGGGCTTGTTGTCCTCGATACCGATCAGGATGCACTCGGGGCCGATCAGGCTGGCGAGAATCTCGAGCCCTTCGATCAGCGCTTCCGGATGCGTGCGCATGGTCAGGTCATCGGCGGTGATGTAAGGCTCACACTCCGCCGCGTTCAGAATCAGGGTGTCGATGGCGTGGCGCTCACGCACCCGCGCCTTCACCGCCGAGGGGAAGCCGGCACCGCCCTGGCCGACCACGCCGGCATCCTGCAGACGCTGGATCAGGTCCTGGGCTTCCTGCTGACGCCAGTCGCGCCAGGCTTCCAGGCGCGCCCATTCATCGATCTCACCCTCGCGTTCGATCACGATGCACAGGTCTTCCAGGCCCGAGACGTGGGGAATCTGACGCGGCTCGATGGCGGTGACCACGCCGGTGATGCTGGCATGCACCGGGGCGGAGATCATGCCTTGGGCGCGCGCGATCAGCTCGCCCGTCTTCACGCGCTGGCCGATCTCCACCAGTGGCTGGGCGGGCGCGCCGATATGCTGGCTGAGCGGCAGTACCACCTCACGGGGCAGCGGGGCGGCTACCAGCGGGGCGCGGTTGGAGAGCGCCTTGTGCTCCGGCGGATGGATACCGCCGTGGAAGTCGAACACGCGCGGCGCGTCCTGGCCCTTCTGTGTGTGTTCCGCCTCCGCCGTGGCGGCGGAACGTGAGGAAGTCACCATGGATTTGAGTAACGACAGAACCATCAGGCGACATTCCTTGCAGATGTGGCAGTAGAATCGGCGGCATCGGTCACGATCAGATTGCCGCTGAAGCGGGCATTGTCGCGGGTCGGGCCCGCCGGTTGCGGCCAGTGCCAGCTGCGCACGTCAGTGGCGACCGGCACCATGTCGATGCAATCGACCGGGCAGGGCTCGACACACAGATCGCAGCCGGTGCATTCGTCGGCGATCACGGTGTGCATGTGCTTGGCGGCACCGAGGATGGCATCGACAGGGCAGGCCTGGATGCACTTGGTGCAGCCGATGCACTCGTCCTCGCGAATCACCGCCACCTTGGGCGTGTTGTCGCTGTCGCCATCCAGCGGCGTGGCCTCGCGGCCCAGCAGGTCGGCCAGCGAGGCGATGGTGCTCTCGCCGCCCGGCGGGCACTTGTTGATCTCGTCGCCTTTGGCGATGGCCTGGGCGTAGGGCTTGCAGCCCGGGTAACCGCACTGGCCGCACTGGGTCTGCGGCAGCAGCTGGTCGATCTGCTCAACGATGGGGTCGCCCTCGACCTTGAAGGCCACGGCGGCAAAGCCGAGCAGGCCCCCGAAGACGACGGCCATGGCCACCAGTGCGACGATGGCGGAGATCAGCGTATGGTCGTTGAAGAATTCGAGCATGTCAGATCTGCACCAGTCCGGAGAAGCCGAGGAAGGCCAGCGACATCAGGCTGGCGGTGATCATCGCGATGGCCGGGCCCTGGAAGGGGCGCGGCACATCGGCGACGGCCAGGCGCTCGCGCATGGCGGCGAACAGTACCAGCACCAGCGAGAAGCCGACGGCCGCGCCGAAGCCGTAGAGCGTGGCTTCCATGAAGCTGGAGTTGCGGTTCAGGGTCAGCAGCGCCACGCCGAGTACCGCGCAGTTGGTAGTGATCAGCGGCAGGAAGATGCCCAGCACCTGATAGAGCAGCGGGCTGGTCTTCTTGACCACCATCTCGGTGAACTGCACCACCACGGCGATCACCATGATGAAGGCGATGGTGCGCAGGTACTCGAGCCCCAGCGGCGCGAGGATGAAGTGATAGGTCAGGTAGGCGCACATCGACGACAGCGTGAGCACGAAGGTGGTGGCCAGCGACATGCCCATCGCGGACTCCAGCTTGTTGGAGACACCCATGAAGGGGCACAGGCCGAGGAACTGCACCAGTACGAAATTGTTGACCAGGATGGTGCTGATCAGGATAAGAAGGTATTCACTCATCAGGGGCGTCGCTCGGTCTGGGTGTTTCGAAGGTGCTTCCGTGCTCGTGGCATGCATGAACCGGCACTCGCAGGCGATCAGGGCTGTTGCTGCCGCAAGCTGTCAGGAAGCTGCACGGCAGTGGATCGTCGAGCGCGGCGGTATTATACGCAAGATGCTGCTGGCCGACAGCCTGTAGCGTGGCAAGCGAGGCGTAGTGTTGCCAGCATGAGACGACCATTGTTTCGCGTTTTGCTTGGTTCTTGAAGTAATAAAGAAGAATTCCTTTATTACTTTTATTGATTATGGTGTGATCAGCGACTTTCACGTCATCCGGGGTGGCACAAGGAGCGGGATATGCGCAGGACAGGAACACGCGGCCGTCGGCCGTTATGGGTCATCATTCTGGTGGTGGCGATGGCGGGCATCTCTCAGCTGACGGGCAATAGCAATTTCTCGCTTTCCCAGCTGTGGAATGACTTCCAGTCGCCGCAGGCCGAGGCGACGCAGGGGGAAGGCGCTTCCTCGGCAGACGAGAGCCGACTCAGGCGCGCCATCAGTGCCCAGCAGAGTGATGTGCAGGTGCGGGGCGTGGGCGAGGTGACGCGTCTGCTCAGGGATGATCTCAAGGGCAGCCGTCATCAGAAGTTTCTGATCCGGGTCGCGGGCGGCACCACCATTCTGGTGGCGCACAACATCGACCTCGCGCCACGCATCGACAGTCTTCAGGTCGGTGATCGCATCGGCTTCTACGGCGAATATGAGTGGACCGACAAGGGCGGCGTGATCCACTGGACGCATCATGATCCCGGTGGCCGCCATGTGGATGGCTGGCTGGAGCATGCCGGTCGCCGTTACGAGTAGCCGTCTCGCCGGCCGGATGTGACGCATGAACGACAACGCCCCGCCAGAGAGTCTCTGGCGGGGCGTTGTCCTGAAGAGTCCTCAGCGTGGTATCGCAAAGAGCCCTCGGCGCATCATCAGTGGATCAAGTGACGCGCTGACCCGGCTTGGCGCCGGTGTGCGGCTCCAGCAGGTAGATGCCTTCGTCGTCACCGGCGGCCAGCACCATGCCCTCGGACACGCCGAAGCGCATCTTGCGCGGCGCCAGGTTGGCGACCATCACCGTCAGGCGGCCTTCCAGCGCTTCCGGCGCGTAGGCGGACTTGATGCCGGAGAACACGGTGCGCGTCTCGCCACCGATATCCAACGTCAGCTTGAGCAGCTTGGCCGCCTTCTCGACGTGCTCCGCCTTGACGATCTTCGCCACGCGCAGGTCGGTCTTCATGAAGGTATCGAAGTCTATCTCGTCGGCGACCGGGTCGGCGTCGAGCGGGCTCGGCGCGGCCGCGGCTTCTGCCTTGGCGGTGCCGTCCTTGATCTTCTGCTCCTCGACCAGCACTTCGCGCGAGGCTTCGAGCATCTTGTCGATGCGCTCCGGTTCGACACGGGTCAGCAGCGGCTTGAACTTGTTGATCGCATGATCGGTCAGCACGCTTTCACGACTGGCCCAGTCGAGGCTCTCGAGGTTCAGGAAGTCGCGTGCCTTGTCGGTCAGCTCCGGAATCACCGGCGCCAGATAGACCATCAGCTGGCGGAACAGGTTGATGCCCACGGAGCAGACGTCGAGCACTTCCTGCTCGCGGCCGTCTTCCTTGGCCATCGCCCACGGCGCCTTGTCGGCGATGTAGGTGTTGGCTTCATCGGCCAGCTCCATCACCTTGCGCATGGCGCGCGCGAATTCACGGGCTTCGAAGTCTGCCGCGATGCCTTCGCCAGCGGCGATGAAGCGCTCGACCAGCTCCGGCTCGGCGCAGGTGGCGGACAGCTTGCCGTCGCCGAACTTCTTGACGAAACCGGCGCAGCGGCTGGCGATGTTGACCACCTTGCCGACCAGGTCGGAATTCACGCGGGCGGTGAAGTCGTCGAGGTTGAGGTCGAGATCATCGACGCCGGAGGTTAGCTTGGCGGCGAAGTAGTAGCGCAGGTATTCCGGGTTGAGGAACTGCGCGTAGGTGTCGGCCTTGATGAAGGTGCCGCGCGACTTGGACATCTTGGCGCCATTGACGGTCACGAAGCCGTGGCAGTTGACGCCGGTCGGGGTGCGCATGCCGGCACCTTCCAGCATCGCCGGCCAGAACAGGGCGTGGAAGTAAACGATGTCCTTGCCGATGAAGTGATAGACCTCGGCGTCGGAATCGGCCTTCCAGTAGCTGTCAAAGTCGATGCCCTGCTTCTCGCACAGGTTCTGGAAGCTGGCGAGGTAGCCGATCGGCGCGTCCAGCCACACGTAGAAGTACTTGCCCGGCGCGTCGGGAATCTCGAAGCCGAAGTAGGGCGCATCGCGGGAGATGTCCCACTCGGCCAGACCCGCCTCGAACCATTCCTGCAGCTTGTTGGAAATCTGGCTCTGCACGCGGCCGCTCTTGGTCCACTCCTGCAGGAACTCGGCGAAGTTCGGCAGCTTGAAGAAGTAGTGGGTGGACGTGCGCATTTCCGGCGTGGCGCCGGAGATGGCCGAGACCGGATCGATCAGCTCGGCCGGCGTGTAGGCCGCGCCGCAGGCTTCACAGTTGTCACCGTACTGGTCTTCGGTCTTGCACTTCGGGCAGGTGCCCTTGATGAAGCGGTCGGCGAGGAACAGGCCCTTGACCGGATCGAACATCTGCTCGATATCGCGTGTGGCGATATGGCCGGCATCGCGCAGCGCCAGATAGATGCGCTCGCTGTGGGCGCGGTTTTCCGGCGAGTGGGTGGAGTGATAGTTGTCAAAGCCGACGCCGAACTTGGCGAAGTCGGCCTGATGCTCGTCACTCACACGCTGGATCAGCTGCTCGGCGGTGATACCTTCCTGCTCGGCACGCAGCATGATGGCGGTGCCGTGGGCATCATCGGCGCACACGTAATGGCATTCGTGGCCACGGCTTTTCTGGAAGCGTACCCAGATGTCGGTCTGGATGTACTCAAGCAGGTGACCCAGGTGGATCGACCCATTGGCATAGGGCAGGGCACTGGTAACCAGAATCTTGCGCGCTGACATGAGGCCTCGTCTTGACGGTAAAGGGCGCCTGCTGCGCAGTGCGCAGCCACTCGCCGGGATGACTCGTGATAAGGGGCGAACGCATCGCCCCGTCGGGATGGGCGCTACTATATCGCGAAGGTGCGGGCGGCGCGAAGGGCGCGTCGCGTCACCGGCAACGCTGGCGTGCGCAACTGCGAGGTTGCAACCCGTGCCGCTGCCCTCATGAAGGATTCAAGGACACTACATTTTCCGTTCCTGGAGGTCAGCATGCCAGCACAGCTATCCGTCGCCGGTCAGATCAATCGTCTCATCCGCCAGGTGATGATGCCCGGCAGCAACGCCCGTCCCAACGAGGAGCCCGGCCCGGAACTCGCCATGGCCGTGCTGATGTTCGAGGTGGTACGCGCCGATGACCATCTCGATGTGCGCGAACGTGAAGCCCTGGCGCGCCAGCTGGCCGAGCGCTTCTCGCTGGGGGATGAGGAACTTGCCAGCCTGCTGACCCAGGCCGAGCAGGATGCCGAGCAGGCCACGGACCACTACCGCTTCGTCAAGCAGCTCAACGAGCACATGAGCCTTGAGGAGCGCAGCGAGCTGATCGGCATGCTCTGGGAGCTGGCCTACGCCGATGGCGAGCTGGACCCGCAGGAAGAGCATCGCATCCGCCGTCTTGCCGGCCTGCTGCATGTCAGCCACAGCGAGTTCATCCGCACCAAGCTGGCGGCACAGCCGGACACCTGATCCGTCAGGAATTTTATATACGCCCCCCTATCCGAGCGTCCCTGCCTGGACTCCCCTGTCCAGATACCGCTATTCAGGCATCCTCAAGCAGACGCCCCCGTTGCCAATGGCAGCGGGGGCGTCGTGTTTGCGACTTCTGGTCGCAGTGTCGCTGGTTCTCAGCAGCGGTCATCCAGCAGCAGCGGCTCGCACTCAGTTGCGATAGAACAGGTGCTGACCGATGCGCGCGGTGCGCACGAAGCGCTTGGCCCAGTAGGGCGTGGCGTAGCGGGCGTGGAAGTAGAGGGCGCCGTCGGTGACGTCTTCCAGCTGATGGTTAAGCGCCTGACGGGCCACGTCGCGTGCTTCGGCGTAGGCGGCGGGTTCGCGAATGCGGTCGGAGCGCCCGTCACACCACCAGGAGAACTGGCAGCTGCCGCTTTCGCCGCCTTGCTTGACCACGCCGCACAGGCTGTCGGGGAAGCGCGGGTCGGCGGCGCGATTGATCACCACATTGACGATGCCCTGCATGCCGCTTCTGCCTTCGCCCTTGGCTTCCCAGTAGGCGGCGCGCGCCAGGCAGGTCAGCGGATCATCCACCGGACGCTGGCCGTTGGGGTCGATCGCCTTGGCGCCGGCCTTGCTGAGCAGCAGGCTCTCGGGCACATCGCTCTCGCCTTGCACCAGCAGGCTTTCCAGCCGTTCGGCCTTGACGGCTGCCTTGGCCGCGGTGGTCGGGGCGGCAGGCGCGTCCGAGGCGTGCGGCGCGGAGCAGCCCGCGGCCAGCGTCAGGCCGAAGATCAGTACCAGATGACGCAGCGTGCGTGCACTGCTGATGGCGTAGCGCCGAGTGTGAGTCAGTGGGCGGCGCGGTGTGAGGGGTAAACGCATGCAAGATACCTGTGAACGTGGCCTGGGAAGCGCAGCAAGGCGGGATGGCGCGCAGGGTCAATCCGGGTTGATCGCACACCTTCGGCTGGCGAGTCACTGACGGAGACTGAAGCGTTGGCCACCGGCTTCCTCGGTAGCGACAGTCGACGCGCAAGCGCATCAGTTTGCCTGACCCTGACCTTGTATGGCCCAGAGTGAGCTTCAACGCAACTCTGACGCTTTGCCGCGCAAAGGGTTCCGCAAGTGTCACCACGCGGTTGCGTAGCGATGGCGATGGCGCGGGCAGCGCATCGCGCCTGTCAGTGCATGATCAGGCGTGCCAGAGGCAGCCAGATCGCTTGCGCCAGAAGGGCGGATGACCAGGCGTAGTGGATCAGATGCGCTGGCTTCGAGCGTCGAAGGGCCTGGTAAGGCGCATCAAATGATCTGCTGAAGCACACTGCGCCGATTTCTGGCCACGCAGCCTAGCATCTTCAGCGCGTCTCGTCCGTGCCATCCTTGGCGCATGCCGTTATCATGGCGGGCTAGCCTTGATGACCCTGTCAGGCTGTCCCACTTCTTTTTATCTGCGCTTCTGCGTGCTGCTGCTCTGCCTGTTGCCTGCGTCGCTGCCTCGAGAGTCCCCATGACCGAACCCGTCCGTCTTTCCAAGTTTCTGGCCCATCAGCAGGGCATCTCGCGCCGTGAGGCCGAGCATCTCATCGCCAAGGGGGTGGTACGTGTCGCGGGCGAGATCGTGGAAGCGCCTTTCTTCAAGGTCACCGATGAGGAAGTCACCGTCGATGAAGGCGCCAGCATGGCACCCATCGAGCCGCTGACTCTGGTCTGGTATCAGCCGCCGGGCACGCCGCTGCCGGACCCGCTGACCCTGCGTGACGGCGCGCCGCGCAGCGCGCTCGACAACAGCGGTGCCGACTGGCTCAAGGTGCATTTCCTGTCCCAGCAGCCGCTGGCCGAGCTCGGCGAAGACGAATCCGGTCTCGCGGTGTGGTCACAGAACCGTGGCGTGATCCGCAAGCTGGGCGATGACCTCGACCAGCTGGAGCAGGAATACGTCGTCGAGGTGGAAGGGACACTGGATGACGAAGGCCTCAAGCGTATCGGCTTCGCGCTGTGCGCCGACATCCGTGGCCGCAAGCCCAAGGTCAGCATCAGCTGGCAGAGCGACACCCGTCTGCGCATCGCCATGAAGCGGGTGCCGGTGGGCGGTATCCGCGGCGCGGTCGAAGAGCAGGGCCTCAAGGTCATCGAGGTGCGTCGTCTGCGACTGGGCGCGATTCTGCTCGGCCGCATGGCGCCGGGTGAGTGGCGCTTCCTGCCGGTCGACGTGCGCTTCTGAGACGTGCGCTTCTGATTTGCTCCCAGGGCCATGGCTTCCTGAGGCATGGCTTCCATGGACATGCTTCATCGGCTTGGCCCGTGTAGCGGTGGCAGGCATACTGTGCCCATCGTGTTCCACGGCTTTTTTCGCTGACAGTTCAGACGCCTGCGCGCCACATTCATCGCGCCGCGCAGGCCGTCACAGGAGTTTCAAGGTATGGAAGGTATCAAGCACATTGTCGCGGTCGCTTCCGGCAAGGGTGGCGTCGGCAAGTCCACCGTCACCGCCAATCTGGCGCTGGCATTGGCGGCGGAAGGTCTCAAGGTCGGCCTGCTGGACGCCGACATCTATGGTCCGAGTCAGGCGCAGATGTTCGGCGTGCCGACCGGTCAGCGTCCGGAGATGGCCGGTGAGCAGGTCTTCAGCCCCATCGAGGCGCATGGCATCAAGACCATGTCGATGGCCTATCTGGTCGACGTGAAGGACCCGATGGTCTGGCGTGGCCCGATGGTCGCCGGTGCCTTCCAGCAGCTGCTCAACCAGACTGCCTGGGGCGAGCTTGATGTGCTGCTGATCGACATGCCGCCGGGCACCGGTGACATCCAGCTGACCCTGTCGCAGAAGGTGCCGGTCTCCGGCGCCGTCATCGTCACCACGCCGCAGGACATCGCACTGCTGGATGCCCAGAAGGGCATCGAGATGTTCCGCAAGGTCAAGGTGCCGGTGCTGGGCGTGGTCGAGAACATGAGCACTCACACCTGCAGCCAGTGTGGCCACAGCGAAGCGGTCTTCGGCGCGGGCGGTGGTGAGCGTATCGCCGATGAGTACCAGACTCGTCTGCTGGGCCAGCTGCCGCTGACCCTGAGCATTCGCGAAAATGCCGATGGCGGTCGCCCGAGCGTGATCGCGGAGCCGGACGGCGAAGTGGCCGCGAGCTTCCGCGCCATCGCGCGTCAGGTCTCCGAGTCACTGGAAAGTGCCGGCGCGGACGAAGGCCCGAGCATCAGCTTCAGCTGAGCCCGACGCGCCAGGCGCTAGCCGCGCGTGCCGAGGTTTCCAGCGACACAGCGGGCCGGTATCATGCTGGCCCGCGTTTCATGGCGCTCACGCGTCTCTCCCCATCAGTCAGTCAGGTACGCTCGATGAGCATCAAATCCGACAAGTGGATCCGTCGCATGGCCGAAAGCCACGACATGATCGAACCCTTTGAGCCCGATCAGGTGCGCTTTCACGATGAGCGCCGTGTGATTTCCTACGGCACTTCCAGCTACGGCTACGATGTGCGCTGCTCGGATGAGTTCAAGGTCTTCACCAACATCCATTCGGCGACGGTGGACCCCAAGCACTTCGACGAGAAGAGCTTCGTGGACGTGAAGGGCGATTCCTGCGTGATTCCGCCCAACTCCTTCGCGCTGGCCCGTACCATCGAGTACTTCCGCATTCCGCGTAACGTGCTGACCATCTGCCTGGGCAAGTCCACCTACGCGCGTTGTGGCATCATCGTCAACGTGACGCCGCTGGAGCCGGAGTGGGAAGGCCACGTCACCCTCGAGTTCTCCAACACCACCAACCTGCCGGCGCGTATCTACGCCAACGAAGGCGTGGCGCAGATGCTGTTCCTCGAGTCCGATGAAGTCTGCGAGACCAGCTACAAGGATCGCGGCGGCAAGTATCAGGGCCAGCGTGGCGTGACTCTGCCGCGTACCTGATACCCCTTGCTGCGCGCTCGCTATCGTGCGAGTTGTCGCGAGTATCTGGCCGTGAGCGGCAAGTTACTTGCGTGCGGCAAGCCAAGAGCGCCTCCTTCGGGAGGCGCTTTTTTGTGCCTGCTTGTGCCTGCTCGTGGCGACGTGTGCCGACGGTGGCAAGAGAGGCGACGATGGCAAGAGAGACGCCGGTGGCAAGTAGCGAGAACGTGGCACGCTCGCAAGGCGCTGAGTCTTAGCCGGAAGTTGAACGAAACACGTGATTCAATCACTCGTTTTATTGCCTATGCTTGTCTGCAGGCCACCCCAGAGTGGCTGCAGGACGGATACCTCCCACAAGCAAGGGGCACGCCATGCCATCGCGTTCACATCGCGCTGTATTCCCGCCGGCAAGCGCCAGCGGCCTGGTCCGACGTTTTACCCTCAGCGGTCTCGCCCTCGCCATCAGCACCACCTTGCTGGCGACTCCCGCGCAGGCCTATTCCAATCTCTATCTCTTCGGCGACAGCCTGAGCGATTCCGGCCAGTTCCCCGATACCACCCTAGGTGGCCTCAACAGTCTGCGTTTCACCAACCGCAGCGGCCCGGATTACGAGAACTCGGCCTATGGCAGCGTCTCGACCCAGTTGCTGGCCACGGAACTGGGGCTGGCGGCAGAGCCTTCCACCTCGGTGATCTATCAGCTGGCCGGCTTCAGTGACGGCACCAACTACGCGGTGGGCGGCTATACCACGGCGCAGATTCTGGCCTCGGTGACCGACGAGGATGGCTCCGAGGTGGTCATCCCGCCGGGCAGTACCGGTGCGGGCACGGTGCTCAGGGTCGAGGATGGCTATCTGGTCAGCACCGGCGGCAGTGCTGACCCGGACGCCCTCTATTACGTCAACGGCGGTGGCAACGACTTCCTGCAGGGCGTGATCACCTCGCCGGCCACGGCGGTCGCCTCCGCCGGCAATCTGGCCTCCGCGGTGGAGGCGCTGGCAGCGGCGGGTGCCACCACCATCATGGTTTCCAACCTGCCGGATGTCGGCAGCACCCCGGCCGGTCAGTCGGCGGGCGCGGCGCAGGCGGCGGGGACCTCCGCGCTGGTAGACGTCTTCAATGATGCGCTGGGCGCGCGACTGGCGGCGCTGGATGGCGAAGTCAACATCATCCGCCTGGACACCGTCGGCATTCTCGAGGAGGTGCTGGCCTCGCCGGCCGAGTTCGGTTTCGCCAGCGACGTGTCATTGACCAAAGTCTGTTTTTCAGGAGACTGCGATGAATCTGTTTATGAACTAGGGGGCGTACAAGAAGACCCTGACAAGCTGCTGTTCAATGATGGCGTGCACCCGACCACCGCCGGCCAGGAGATTCTGGCCGACTACGCCTATGCGATGCTCGCCGCGCCCTCGGTGCTGGGGCTGGCGCCGCAGCTGGGCACGGGCGCGCTCAATGCCAGTCAGCGCAGTCTCGGCGATGAATTGCGTCCCGGTGCGCAGGACAGGCGCTCAGGGGAGGGCGTGCGCGTGTTCGCCATCGGCTCGGCCAGTGGTGGCACCGGCGATGGCGAGACTCCCAGCGGCCAGCAGGGCTTTGACAGCGAGCAGCGCGCTGCGGGTGTCGGCGTGATGCTGCCGCTGGACAACGCCCTCGGCCAGGCCTGGGGCGGCGTCGCCGTCAGTCAGCGCACTGCGGACTTCGATGTCGATGATGGCAGTGAGCTGGAGCTGGAAGGGCAGGTGTTCAGCCTGTTCGCGCGTCAGCAGCTGGGCAGGTTTGGCGTCCAGGCGGTGGCCAGCTACGGCGACTTCGATTACGACCTCGATCGCCATGTCGCGCTGGGCCAGTCATCGCGCACCCTGTCCGGTGAGACCGATGGCGATGGCTTCAGCGCCGAGGCGCGTCTCGATTATCGCCTCACCGCTGCCGATTCGCTGTGGTACAACGCGCCCTTCGTGGCCTACCGCCATACCGAGTCCGACATCGATGGCTACACTGAATCCGGCTCTGCCGCCAACGCCCTGAGTGTCTCGGATCAGACGCTCCGCGATCGCCGGGTCGAGGCTGGCTTCATGGTCGACCGCGCCATCGCGGAGGGTTTCGGCCTCTACGGTGAGCTGGCCTACGGCAAGCGTCTGGATGACGACGCCGACAGCGCCGAGGTGCGTCTGGCGAGCCTGCCGACCAATGCCTACCGCGGCGAGGATTTGGATCGCGGCAGCGACAACTACCTGCGTGTCGATGGCGGCTGGCGCATGCAGCTCGGCCGCAATGCCATGCTGCATCTGGGCGCCGGCATCGAGACCTGGGATGAGGTGACGGCGCGCGGGGAGGTGGGGGTGAGTTACACCTTCTGAAAGCGAAAGCCGCTGAGAGAGGAGTGAAGCTTGAAAACAAGAAGACCCCGCGACATCGGCATGTCGCGGGGTCTTCTGTTTTCAGCTCGCTGTCAGCTTGCTATCAACTTTCTATCAGATCAGTCGGCCTTGCCAGCAAGGCAGCGTCACTGATCAGTCTTCTTCGCCTTCCGGCAGCTCATCGCTGAGCTCTTCTTCCACATCGGCGTGGGAGAGGCGCAGACCGCCCACCGGCAGATTGTGGCCGTCGAGCTTGGCCACTTCCCCGTCGAGCTTCAGGCGGCCTTCGAGGAACCAGCGCACCGCGATCGGGTAGATCAGGTGCTCACGCGTGTGCACGCGCTCCTTGAGGCTGGCTTCGTCATCGCCTTCCAGCACGTTGGCGACGGCCTGGATCGCGACCGGGCCACCGTCGAGCTCCTCGGTGACGAAGTGCACGCTGGCGCCGTGTTCCTTCTCGCCGGCTTCCAATACCTTGCGATGGGTATCAAGCCCCGGCCAGGCCGGCAGCAGCGACGGGTGAATGTTCATCAGACGCCCGAAGAAGTACTGCACGAACAGCGGCGACAGGATACGCATGAAGCCGGCCAGCACGATGAGGTCCGGTTCATGACGTTCGATCACCTTGATCAGCGCGGCGTCATAATGCTCGCGGGACTCATACTCCTCATGCGGCAGCGCCACGGCATCGACGCCGGCGTCACGTGCACGCACCAGGCCGTAGGCATCGGCCTTGTTGGAGATGACCGCGACCACGTCGCCGCCCAGCTCGTCGTGTTCCTGTGCTTCCAGCAGCGCCTGCAGATTGCTGCCGCTGCCGGAAATCAGTACCACGACGCGCGGGCGAACCGGCGCATCGTCTGCCTCGAAACCGTTGCCGAAGCCGCCGAGAGTGTCACCGTTGGAGGCGTTGGTATTCGGTTCGATCATGCGGACAGATTCTCCAGCTGGACCTGCTCTTCCATGCCGTTGCGGGCGCGGATGCTGCCGAGGGTGAAGACGGTCTCGCCCTGGGCTTCCAGGTGAGCGCGCGCGGCGGTGGCGTCGGATTCAGCGACGACCACGACCATGCCGACACCGCAGTTCAGCACGCGGTGCATCTCGTGTTCTTCGACGTTGCCCTGCTGCTGCAGCCAGTCGAAGACCGCCGGACGCTTCCAGCTGGCGACGTCGATCTCGGCGGTGCAGTCTTCCGGCAGCACGCGCGGGATGTTCTCGAGCAGGCCGCCACCGGTGATGTGGGACATGGCGTGCACGGACAGGCCGCTTTCCTTGAGCAGCGACAGCAGCGGCTTGACGTAGATGCGCGTCGGCGCCATCAGGGCGTCAGCCAGCGGCTGGCCGTCGATTTCCTGCTCCAGCAGGGAGGCATCGGCGACTTCGAGAATCTTGCGGATCAGCGAGTAGCCGTTGGAGTGCGGGCCGGAGGAGGCCAGACCCAGAATCACGTCGCCTGCGCCGACCTTCTTGCCGTCGAGGATCTCGGACTTCTCGACCACACCGACGCAGAAGCCTGCCAGGTCGTAGTCGCTGCCTTCGTACATGCCGGGCATTTCAGCGGTTTCGCCGCCGACCAGCGCGCAGCCGGACTGCAGGCAGCCTTCGCCGATACCGGTGACGACGTCAGCGGCGATGTCGATGTCGAGCTTGCCGGTGGCGTAGTAATCGAGGAACTGCAGCGGCTCGGCGCCAGCGACCACCAGATCATTGACGCACATGGCGACCAGATCGATGCCGATGGTGTCGTGACGGTTGAGGTCCATGGCCAGGCGCAGCTTGGTGCCCACGCCATCGGTGCCGGTGACCAGCACGGGCTGGCGATAGCCTGCCGGCAGTTCGCACAGGGCGCCGAAGCCACCCAGACCACCCATCACTTCCGGGCGGTGAGTGCGCTTGGCGACACCCTTGATGCGTTCGACGAGGGCGTTGCCTGCATCGATATCGACACCTGCATCCTTGTAGCTCAAGGAAGTCTTGCTGGGCGAGGAGTCCTGGGGGCGTTGCGTCATGTGAGGTTCCTGTCGGTGCGGCCTGGGCGGTGAGACACGATCGATCGCGGGAAAAGAAAGGCGGCCATTGTAGCATTGCGCTTCGCGGCTGACACTGTGCCGATTCACAAAACCGCATCAAAATGTGAAAAGGCCGCCACGCCAGTCATGGCAGGCCTTGTCGCACCTTGGGTGGCACCGGGGGAGGCAATGTCAGACGCGTGAGCGGCGCGTGTCTTGTGGGTGACTCGGCGACAGGCAACAATGGGTGATGCGTGCGCCGTCGGCAGTCAGCCGTCACGAGTGCCCCACGGCTTGTCTCAAGGAGTGAAGATGCAGCGTAAATGGTGGTTGCTGGCCGCAGGCGTGGCCTTCCTCGGCCTGTTGGTGATGCTCGAACCGATTCTGATGCCGTTCTTCATCGGCATGATTCTCGCCTATCTGGGTGACCCGCTGGCCGACTGGCTGGAAGACAAGGGTCTGTCGCGCCATCTGGCGGTCACGCTGGTGTTCAGCGTGCTCTCGGTGGTGCTGTTGATCGCACTGCTGGTGCTGGTGCCGCTGCTCGGGCGTCAGCTGGCGCAGTTGATCAGCTTCATGCCGGTGGTCTTCAACTGGATACGCGAGACGGTGCTGCCGGAAATCCAGTCGTTCACCGGGCTGGATTTCAGCGCCGACTTCGATCAGGTCCGCTCGCTGCTGCTGGGCAACTGGAAAGAGACCGGCACCTTCGCCGCTGCGCTGCTGGGCACCGTCTCCAAGTCCGGGCTGGCGATGGCCATCTGGCTGGGCAATCTGGCGCTGATTCCGGTGGTCACCTTCTATCTGCTGCTCGACTGGGACCGCATGAAGGAGAAATTGCAGGGCCTGCTGCCGCGCCATATGGAGCCCACCGCCACGCGTCTGGCGCATGACTGTGATGAGGTGCTGGGCGCCTTCCTGCGCGGGCAGCTGCTGGTGATGCTGAGTCTGGGCATCGTCTATGCCATTGGCCTGGCGATCATCGGGCTCAAGTTCGCGCTGTTGATCGGCTTGGTGGCGGGGCTTGCCAGCATCGTGCCGTATCTTGGCGTCATCGTCGGGATTCTGATCGCGGCCACGGTGGCCTTCTTCCAGTTCGGCGAGTGGTGGGCGCTGCTGGCGGTCGGCGGAGTCTTCGCGCTTGGCCAGCTGCTGGAAGGCGTGGTGCTGCAGCCGCTGCTGCTGGGCGACAAGATCGGCCTGCATCCGGTCGCGGTCATCTTCGCGGTGATGGCGGGCGGCCAGCTGTTCGGCTTTACCGGCATTCTATTGGCCCTGCCGGTGGCGGCCGTGATCATGGTGCTCTTGCGTTATCTGCATGATCGCTATAAAAACAGTACTTTATATGACCAACAGCGTGATTCTCGCCCCGCGGTGGCTGCCGATCAGCCAGCGCCGCCGGCGGCAGAGGATACCCAGTGATCGAGAGACGAGATCACGGCAACAACAATCAGCATGACGGATGGCAATGACTCAGGGACAGATGGCACTCGGCGTCGGGGTACGTGACGCCGCGACCTTCGACAACTACCACTTCACCTCGACCTCGCTGGCGGAGGCCCTCAAGGGGCAGCTTGCCGACGGCGGGGAGCCCTTCGTCTATCTGTGGGGCGGTGAGCAGAGTGGGCGTAGCCACCTGTTGCAGGCGGCCTGTCATCTGGCGGGCGAGCAGGGCAAGCGTGCCTTCTATCTGCCGCTCAATGAGCTGGGTCACTTCCCGCCGCACATGCTCGAAGGGCTGGATGAGATGGACCTGGTCGCCATCGATGATCTCGATGTGGTGATCGGTCGTCAGCGCTGGGAAGAGGCGTTGTTCCACCTCTACAACCGCCTGCGCGACGGCGGGCGGCATCTGCTGGTCAGCGCCAGCTGCGCACCGCGTCTGCTGCCCGTCATCCTGCCGGATCTCGCCTCGCGGCTCTCCTGGGGCGTCACCTTCCACCTCTCGGGGCTGGATGACGCCCAGCGCCTCGAAGCGCTCAAATTGCGTGCACGTGACCACGGCCTTGCACTGCCCGACGAAGTCGCCCGCTACATCCTGCATCGCGGGCCGCGCAGCCTGCCGGGCCTGTTCGCGGCGATGAGCGAACTCGACAACGCCTCGCTCTCCGCCCAGCGCAAGCTGACCATTCCCTTCGTCAAGCAGACGCTCGGCTGGTAGGGCAGCGTCTGCGCGGGCCTGGTGGCCCAAACTTGCCTTCATCACGACCGCGGCACCGATATTGCAGTCTCTTTCCATCATCTCTGTCTGAGGACACGCGGCATGAACAGGTTAGACAAGCATCGGGAGCGCATGCACAAGCAAGCCAACTCGATCGGCAACTTCCTGGTCGAAGGCTTTCACTATCTCGGCCTGTTCGCCATCGGCGGCGCGATTGCGATCGCCTCGGTATCGGCCTTCTTCGAGATGTTCGCCAAGGGCTCGGCCAGCGTCGATGACATCCTGCTGCTGTTCATCTATCTCGAACTCGGCGCGATGGTCGGTATCTACTTCAAGACCAACCACCTGCCGATACGCTTTCTGCTCTACATCGCCATCACCGCGCTGACGCGCTACCTCATCGGCGATGTCTCCCACCACAAGGCCCCCGATATCGGCCTGCTCTACCTCTGCGGCGGCATCTTCTTCCTCGCCCTCTCGGTACTCGCCGTGCGCTTCGCCTCCTACAAATACCCCTCCAGCAAAGCCATCGACCCAATGGGCGGGACGGTAGGGGACGAGGACTCGACGCGATAAGCCCGTGTTTCAGTAGCTCCTGACAACAAAAAAGGCCGCGATCACTCGCGGCCTTTTTTCATTCTCCACTCAGCGTCAGACACAGCCTGCGGCTGCCGCCGTGATCACGGTGTTCACCGAGCCAGATGCCTTGCCAGGTGCCGAGGGCGAGGCGGTTGACGCCGCGACGGGCTTCGACGGGCAGGGTGAGCTGAGTGCCGAGCAGGCTGGCGAGCACGTGGGCGGGCATGTCGTCATCGCCTTCCAGTGTGTGGCGGAAGTAGGGCAGGTTGCCGGGCACCAGGCGGCGCAGGAAGGCATCCATGTCGTGGCGCACGTCGGGGTCGGCGTTCTCATTGAGGGTCAGCGAGGCGGAGGTGTGCAGCAGCTGCACATGCAGCAGGCCGACACTGACCGGCGGCATTTCGGCCAGTGCCTGCTCCACCTCGTCACTGATGAGGTGAAAACCGCGCTTGCGGGCGGAGAGGGTGAGAGTGTCGCGTTGCCACATAGTAGTTTCTAATCTTAGTTTGGGCGTTGATTGGTTTTTAGTGTGCTAGACAGTAAATAGCGATCGTGGTCCAGTGTTGCTTACTTTTTCTATTGTTTGAGATAGATCGCATTCTGTCAAGCGGCGTAATGTTGATGCTGCGATAAACTGTGATCCAATGGCTAATTTGACTACTTGGAGTCGTGTCATACCTGCAGAAGAGTAACGGCTATTAACAAAATGCGGCATTTTATGTATAACCGAAGTGATATTCTCATCATCACGGTGGCGGCGTGCTGAAAACATTTTTTTAGCAAGAAGATCTAAATCATGACTCTTGATG
Source organism: Cobetia sp. MC34 (assembly GCF_018340035.1). NCBI lineage: Bacteria > Pseudomonadati > Pseudomonadota > Gammaproteobacteria > Oceanospirillales > Halomonadaceae > Cobetia > Cobetia sp. MC34. The sequence continues at coordinate 34,195 of NZ_JADPPY010000018.1, read as the reverse complement.
TCTTTTATTTTTGCACCTTGATAAATCAGCGCTGCTTTTAGTGATAACTCCGATGTCATATGTATTGATTGAATTATCGTGTCATTGGACGTTAAGTTTGGTAGCGCGTTGCTCAAGTCTTCTAAGCATGATTGTGCCAATTCCCAGTATGTTGCTGCTTCAGTATTGGTGTTTTTAACGTGCTCAAGGCCCATGCTAAGGTCATAGATATCTGCAATTGCGTAATCCACGCCAAGAGCTATGTTTTGTTTGTTGTGGCACCAGTTATTGTACTCTTTGTGCGTGGTGAATCCTGCTATTTTCCAAGCTATAAACGAAGATTTCCCATAATTAAGTGGGAGAACAATTTTCTTGGTTTTATCTAGAGAGCTTATGAGGCCAATACCTGCTCCAGGCCAACTGCTATCAGCTTCGGGAAGTACTGTTTTGTAAGCCTGTACTATTTTCTTTACTTCTATAGGATCCAAGTTTTCAAATGATACACTACTTCCTAATATTTCGATCGCAGCTTTTAGTGGACGTTGGTGCATAGGTATATCTTCTAAAGAAAATCTATAGTCTATTTTTCGAAGATCATCTAAATTCCATTTTTTCATTAGCTAGTACTCTGAGTTGTTAGAATAACTTTCCACTTAAGCATAGTCGAAATAATTGATGTAAAAATAGTGGATCACCTAAAAAACAAAAAGGCCAGCCCCTGAGGGCTGGCCTTTTTGCTGCGTGCCGTGCTGATTCAGCTCACCGCGAGGGTGAGAGCCAGCGTTGCAAAGCTTGAATCAACCGGCAGTGGTAGCGGCTTCGCTGACGGTGCGGCGGGCGGCCTTGGCGGTGACGCGCTCCGGCTCTGACTTGCCGATCTCGCGGGCGAGCCAGTCGGCGAGCATGCGCACGCGGGTCGGGATCGGGCCACGCGGCAGCAGCATGCCGATCTCGACCGGCGGGATCTCGCTGCATTCCAGACGCTTGAAGGACTGGCCGTTGCGCTCGCTGAGGGTATTGACCCAATCGGTCGGCAGCACGGCGCGAATCAGGCCATCGGCCACGTAGTCGGTGAGGACTTCGAGGTCATCTGACTGGATGTGATTCGGGCGCGGGTCTTCCGGGTGACGCGAGAGGGAGGTACCGGACACCAGCGGTTCCAGCTCGCCCCACGGCAGTTCTTCCGGGTTCTCGACGTGAGAGGCCGCGTAGGCCGCCTGATGCCAGTGGGTCAGCGGGCGGAAGACGTGGGTGCTGCCGGCCAGATGCGGGAAGCCGATCACCAGGTGCGGCTGATTCTCGAGAATCTCGCGACCGTTGTGCCACAGCTTCAGCTTGATATCGACGCCTTCGTGTTCCGACAGGAAGCTGGTCAGCGCGTGACCCAGGAAGTGACGACCCAGCGACGGCGTGGCGTGGATACGGATGGTACCGGTGAGATCTGACTGGCGGTCTTCGATGGCGCGGTGCGCTTCATCATCGAGATTGGCCATCGAGCGTGCGTAACGGTAAAGGGTCTCGCCGGCTTCTGACAGGCGAATGCCACGATGACCACGCTCGACCAGGCGAGTGCCGAAACGGCCCTCAAGGGCGTCGAGGCGACGGCTGACGGTAGACTTGGGCAGGCGCAGACGTTCTGCTGCGCGGGACAGGCTGCCGAGGTCTGCGACCATCAGGAAGGTGTTGTAGGCGTCGATATCGCTCATCGAATAGGTCCGGTTGTTCAGAGGGTCGGGGTGTGCCGTCAGGGAAACACCCACCTTGTACGGGCCAAACGGGCCCGTTGCAGCGCCAGTCGCTGCACAACGGATTGCCTGTCGATGACCGTGCCCCTCAGGCCGCAGGGGGAGGCCCCCGGGCAAAGACGCGCTCATCGATCAACAACCGTCACTGCCAGCCGAGCACCTCAGCGCGCGGCGACAGGTCTTGCATCTGCTGCAGATATCCTCAGGGCCGAGGCCATGACAGGGTACTGCCTTGGCGTGACAGCAAGCGCCCTTAATCTGAGCACGCTAACTATATCACTCTGCTCGTAGTGTTGCATCTAAAGTCGCATGCATTGCGCAAATCCGATCTCCGCAGGATGAAACTCTGCCGTGAAGCGAGAAATTTGCGTGGGCCAGGCACTTGTCGAGGCATGTCGGCTAAGACGTCAGTGGCTGGCGATGGTTCCGTATCTGATGACAGACAGGTGATAAAAAAGTGAATTTGGTGGCTGCACGGGTGAAAAAGTGTGCAAATCGGGCCGTTTCTGGCAGTTGAGGCACAATCTGGCGCTGTGAGTGATGAGAAATGACGCGGCCTGATTGCAGAAGTTGCAGAGCGGCGTTGCAGGAAGTGTTGATGACGCAAATGTGCAAACGCGTGCATTATCTCGTTCGCAAAGAGAATCATTATTATTATTAATCTTGGGAACCCACCGCTCATGACCGATCGCCTCTCTCCGTGCGTGGCAGCCAGCGCTTCCCGCGCCACTGCTTTCACTCCGCGTCCGCTGGTGGCAGCCATTGCGCTGCTGTGTGCCAGTACTGCCCATGCAGAGACGCTGCAGATGGACACGCTGCAGATCGAGGACGATCGCCTCAACGCGACCGCGGTCATCGATAGCGAAGAGATCGCGCTGCATCAGGCGCATGATCTCAAGGATGTCTTCCGTGATACGCCGTCCGTCACCGTCGGCGGCACCACTGCCTCGTCGGAGATGATCTACGTGCGCGGTCTGGAAGACACCAACCTCAACATCAGCGTCGATGGTGCCAGCCAGAACGGCTACCTGTTCCACCACAGCTCCAGCTTCAACATCGAGCCGGAACTGCTCAAGCGCGCCGAAGTCCAGGCCGGACCAGGCGCCGCCGACAATGGCCCCAACGCCCTGGGCGGCAGCATCAAGTTCGTCACCAAGGATGCCCAGGACCTGCTCGAGCCGGGTGAGACCTTCGGCGGCATGGTCAAGGGCAGCACCGAGTCCGCGGCAGATGCCGTCAAGGGCACGCTGTCCGTCTACGGTGAAGTCGCGCCGAACGCGGGCCTGCTGTTCTCGACCAGCGCACGCAACAGCGATGACTACCGCACCGGCGGCGGTGATGAAGAGGAAGGTACCGGCGGCCATCAGCGCAGCTACTTCGGCAAGTTCAGCCTGCTCGACCAGGGCGCGCACAGCCTGCGCATCAGTGCCGAGCACAACGAGGACAGCGGCATCTACTGCACGCGTCCCAATATGGAATGTCAGCCGTTCAACAACGTGAAGGTCGACACCGAGCTGAGCCGCGACACCTACACCGCCAATTATGACTATGAGCCGGGCTCGCGTCTGGTGGACGTGCACACCAACGTCTTCCACACCAAGACCGAGCTGGACCGCACCACCGTCTCCACCGGCGCTGAGCTGAACGCCGATGTCGAGAGCTACGGCGGTGACCTAAACAACACCTTCCGTTTCGGCCCCGAGGACATGAACAACCGTCTGACGCTGGGTAGCGATTACGTCTACGACGAATCCAGCACCGGCAGCTTTGACGAGAAGGCGCGCAACCTCGCACTCTACGCCCAGCACCGCATGACGCTGGGCGCGGTGGACCTGTCCTTCGGCGCGCGTGTCGATGACTACAAGACCGAATATGCCAATGGCGAGACGCTGGATGACACCGATGTCAGCCCGAACGCGAGCCTCAACTGGCGCGTCGGCGGCGGTGTCGAGCTGTTCACCAGCTACTCCACGGCAGTGCGCGGCAACAAGGGTCGTGAAGCCATCCTGGCCGACGATGGCGTCGGTGTCGGCGAGACGCTGACCGTCGAGCCGGGTCTCGAGGCCGAGACCTCGCGCAGCACCGAAGTCGGCGCGCGCTGGAAGGGCAATGACCTCCTCACCCAGCGTGACCGCGCTGGCCTGGAAGTTACCTACTTCGATACCCACTTCGACAACTACATCACCGATGAGACCGTCGGCAGCGAAACCACCATCTACAACATGGAAGGCATCGTCACCAGCAAGGGTGTCGAGGCGCGTGCCACCTACGGCATCGGCGGCTGGGACATGACGCTGGGCTACCTGACCATGGACCTGGAAGACAATCAGGGCGAGACCGTGGTCGACGACATGGGCCTGGGCAACCAGACCGGTGATCGCTGGAGCCTGGACAACCGCTACACCTTCGTTGACCCGCAGATGACGATCGGCTGGACCGTGACCGCCTACGAGCGCCTCACCGACCTGCCGGATGATCAGAGCGAGCGCGCCGGTTACGCCACGCACGATGTCTACGCCAGCTGGGTGCCGCGTGACATGCAGGACCTGACGCTGACTGCCGGTATCTACAACCTGTTCGACAAGGAATATACCGACCAGAACACCTACTTCCTGGAACCCAACGATCGTCGCGGCATCACGACGGGCGCCATCACCAGCCCGGGGCGTGACGTGCGTCTGTCAGTGGCGTATCGCTTCTGATCAGAAGGCTCTGAACCCGCAAGTTCGCACCTGACAGGGTGTCATCGCCAGCGATCGTGATCCAGGCTCGCAACGCAGGATGCTTCACTGGCAAGACCCTCGCAGCGCCATCGTGTTCTTCACGGTGGCGCTGTTTCGTTTGCGGGGCGCACAGAAGGGCGGGGCTGCCAGCTCCTGCTGACTGCTGACTGCTGACTGCTGCCTGCGTCGCGCGGCCACGCGGTGCTACCGATTCATCAGACCAGGCCCGCCTGCTGCCTGCGTCCCGCAGGCGGGCTGTGCTACCATCGCGACCAAATGTCGGAGAGCGTCTGCGCGACTCTTCGCACTGCACTCACGTTCCCGCCACTGGCGGGTGATCGTTCGAATAAGGAAGGATGCATGGCGCTTCTGAAGATTTTTGTCGGCACGATGTATGGCGGTTCACTGGATGTGGCCGAGCAGGTTCAGCCGTTGTTCGAGCAGGCAGGCTACACGGTCGAGGTGCTCGACCAGCCGACACTGGCCGACCTGACTGACGCGCGCCCTGATCTGGCGCTGTTCGTCACCTCCACCACCGGCAGTGGCGATGTGCCGGGCAATCTGACCGGCTTCCTCAATGCGCTGTCTGCCGAGTCCCCGGCGCTGGATTGGCTGCGTTATGGTCTGATCGCCCTGGGCGACAGCTCCTACGGCGAGACCTACTGTGGTGCGGGGCGTCATCTGGATGAGCGTCTGGCCGACCTGGGCGCCACGCGTCACGGCGAGCGCCTGGAGATCGACGCCATGGAAACCTTCATGGCCGATGACGCGGCGCTGTCGTGGGTCGAGAGCTGGATTCCGACCCTGCCGGCCACGGCCTGATCCTGCGGCGGTGGGGTCGCCCGCCGCCTGCCTCTTCTGTTGTCCGTTCTTTCATCGAGACTGCTTCACATGCCGAAACTGAATCCTGATCATCCGCGTGCCCGCAACCTGACGCCGCAGCGCGTCTCCGTGCTGGCGGGGCTGGCGGTGGTAATGGTCGCCAATATTCCGCGTTTCCTGATCAGTGGCGAGAATACGCGTCTGATGCTGATCGTCGGCTTTGCCGTCGCCGTCAGCGCGCTGGGCATCTACATCTATCGCCAGCTGTCAGACACCGCCAAGGCCAAGGTGCCGACGATGATGCGTCGTCTGCTGGTCTGGCTGGTGGTGGGGCTGGCGGCGATGGCGGCGTTCAACTTTGCCGCGCCGATGCTCAACCGCCCTCAGGAAGGAGCGCTTGAGATACTGGTCGATGGCCTGACGCTGGGCCTGCTGGCGCATGTGATCAGCATGTGGATGCAGCGCCGCCGTGGTGAGGAAGGCTGAGCCTCGGTTCTTGCGCTCCTGTCAGCAAGATCTTCCCTATAAACAAGAACGCCCCGATCAGCGATGATCGGGGCGTTCTTGTGATGGCGCTCTTGTGATGGCTGGTGAGGTGACGACACGCCTCAGCGTGTCATCACCGGGCCATTTACTTGCACAGAGTGTAGCAGGGCACGTAATCGCTACCCGGCAGCTTCATGCGGCCCTGGGCGACGAAGGAGGTGAGCAGGGCGTCGAGACGCTCCATCAGCTCGGCTTCGGCGGTCAGGCGGAAGGGGCCGTCGCGCTCGATCTCCTCGATGCCTTCCTTCTTGACGTTGCCGGCGACGATGCCCGAGAAGGCACGACGCAGGTTGGCCGCCAGTTCGTGCACCGGCTGGTTGCGGTGCAGCGCCAGGCCCGACATGTTGGCGTGGGTCGGCGCGAAGGGCTGCTGGAAGTGCGGGGCGATATGCAGGCGCCAGTTGTAGTAGAAGGCATCCTGATGCTGGCGACGGAATTCCGCCACCTCGTCGATGCCACCGCGCATGGTGCGTGCCACCTCGACCGGGTTGTCGATGATGATGGTGTAGCGCGAGCGCGCTTCCTCGCCCAGGGTATAGGCGATGAACTCGTCGATCTGCTTGAAGTACTCGGCGCTGGACGCCGGGCCGGTGAAGATGATCGGGAACGGCAGCTCGCTGTTTTCCGGGTGCAGCAGAATGCCGAGCAGATAGAGAATCTCTTCGGCGGTGCCCACGCCGCCCGGGAAGACGATGATGCCATGTGCGGTGCGCACGAAGGCTTCAAGGCGCTTCTCGATGTCCGGCATGATGATCAGTTCATTGACGATCGGGTTGGGCGATTCGGCGGCGATGATGCCCGGTTCCGAGATGCCCAGATAGCGACCTTCCGTGCGACGCTGCTTGGCGTGCGCAACGTTGGCGCCCTTCATCGGGCCCTTCATGGCACCCGGGCCACATCCGGTGCAGATGTCGAGATCACGCAGGCCGAGGTGGTAACCCACGTCCTTGGTGTACTCGTACTCCTCGCGGTTGATGGAGTGACCGCCCCAGCAGGTGACCAGACTCGGCTCACGCGAGGACTTCAGCGCCCCGGCGTTGCGCAGGATATGGAACACCGCATTGGTGGTGCCTTCGGTGGTCGTGAGATCGAAACGCGGGGTGTTCTGGATCTCGTTGGCCACATAGACGATGTCACGCAACACGCTGGAGAGATGCTCGCGAATGCCGCGGATCATCTTGCCGTCGACGAAGGCATCGCCGGGCGCATTGTCGAGCTTGAGGCGAATGCCGCGGTCCTGCTGCAGCACCTCGATCTCGAAATTCTTGTGTGCGTTGAGCACCGCGACGCTGTCATCGGTCTGGCTGCCGCAGTTGAGCACGGCCAGCGCACAGCGGCGCAGGATGTCGTGCAAGCCGTTGGAGGAGGTATCGCGCAGGCGATTGACCTCATCCTGGGAGAGCACTTCCAGGCTGCCTTCCGGCGAGATGATGGTCGAGACCAGCATGGAGCTGGCATCACGTGAATAGGTCGTCGCTTCGCTGGTGACAGAATTCATGACTGTCTTCCTTGTGTCAGGCGCCCACGGTGGTCTGGGCGCGTTTCCGGGCTTCTGCCCAGAGTTCAGCAATGCGCTCGCGGTCGTCCACGCTCATGCTGTCCTGGGCAAAGGCGTGCTGCATCCACTCTTCAAAGGTGGCGTCAAAGTCTTCCGCGACCACATCCTCGGGATCGTAATCGGCGTTTTCCAGCACCAGTTCCACCTGGGGAATCATGTACCCCAGCGGGAACAGGTCATTTTCGGCACAGTCGCTTTCCATGGCGAGCAGCGCCTTGTGAATGGCTTCGCCGCGTGCAGCCAGAGCATCAGACATCTAAAGCATCTCGTGTTTCGGGCCAGTCCGAAGATTGGCCAGGACAGGGGTAAAGCGCCGGGCCCTGGCGCGTCGCCGTGGCGTTGAACACGGCAGACGCAGCCAAGGTGGCAGCTGGCATTGTCCATGATGCTAACACGCGAGAGTGGCGGGGCGCAGCGCTGCGCATGGCGGCCAGCTCTGGTAGAATCATGTGCTTTGCGGGTCGGTGGCACCTGTGCAGACAGGGCAGTTGCGTCATGCAGGTCGTCGCCGGCAACACGATGCGCCGAGTCGCGTCCCCCGTTCGTGAGTGGTCAGTGCCTTCATGTTCAACGCCCAGTATTTTCGTACCTTCATCACACTGGTGGAGACAGGCAGCTTTACCCATACCGCGCGCAAGCTGGAGATGACCCAGCCCGGCGTCAGCCAGCATATTCGCAAGCTGGAGCAGTATCTGGGCCGCTCGCTGCTCAATCGCCAGGGACGCAAGTTCTCGCTGACCGCAGCGGGGCGTCGCTGCTATGACTACTCCATCAAGCTGTTCGCCGAGCACACCCAGTTCATGCACTCGCTGGATGATGACTCCCCGGACAGCGGCGAATGTCGCGTGGCCAGCCCCTCAAGCGTCGGGCTGATGTTCTACCCGTTCACGCTGGGCTATCAGCAGCAGCATCCGGGGCTGACGGTCAGCTACAGCTTCGCCTTCAATTCCGAGATCGTGCAGGACGTGCTGGCGGGTCGCTTCGACCTGGGCATCGTCACCGAGCCGGTCAAGCATCCGGACCTGAACTTCGAGCTGTGGCATCAGGAGCCGCTGTGCCTGGTGGTGCCCGCCGACTTCGCCGGCAACAGCCTCAACGAGCTGATGGCACTGGGCTTCATGAATTACGCCGATGGCGTCAACAATGCCAGTGCCTTGTTGCGTGAGAACTTCGCCGGCGAATTCCGCTCCATGAGCCACTTCCCGCAGCAGGGCTTCACCAACGATATCGGCATGGTGCTGGACGCCGTGGCGCGTGGTCTGGGCTTCACCGTCGTCTCGCGCACGGTGCTGGAGACCTCGCCGTGGCAGCGTCAGGTGCGCGAGATGCCGCTGACCGAAGCCGTCTACGAGAACCTCTACATCGTCACACGTGACAATGCCGAGGTGCCGCGCCGCTACGAGCAGCTGCTGGGCGAATTCCGCCTGCAGCGTCGCAATACGCTCTACGGCTACGCCGATGCGCCGGAAAGCTTCGACAACATGGACTTCGACAGCATGGTGTGACGCCTCGCATCATCATCTGCGCCTCCCGAAAGCCCGCTCTTCATGAGCGGGCTTTTTCGTGTCTCGCTGCCGCCATCTGCGCCGCATGCTGCGTCGCCCTTTGTGCACCACCTGGTTCCAGCCGCTGCCGCCACCTTACGACCAAGGCCTGATGCGGGGGCGGCGTACTGCGTGGGATGCTGAAAGCCAGCGCCTGGTGATTACAGACCTGTTTATTACAGACCTGGCTATTTCAGGCTTGGCTATGCTTGGCTCAGTCAGCGTCTTGCCAGCGCCTTGTTTGCTCATTTCGTGGTGTCTTGCCCATCAGGAGGTTCTGCCGTCGTGTCTTCATCCGGTTCTCGCTCCAGTGTCACGCCTCATGCCCAGGCGGTCTCCGCAGAGCATGCGCCAGCCTCCCCATCTCCCGAGGCATCAGCCGCGCCTGCCGCTTCAGCTGAATCAAGCGAGGTCTTCTCGCTGCTGGCGCGCATGGAGGCCGGCGAGCTGACCCCGGAGCAGTACGCCGAGGTCGCGCGTCGCTGCCGCTGGCCTGACTGGCAGTCGCGCCAGATGAGCGCCAGTCAGGCCGCCGAACTGATTCACGATGGCATGACGGTGGGCATGAGTGGCTTCACGCGGGCGGGGGAGGCCAAGGCTCTGCCGCTGGCGCTGGTCGAGAAGGCGCGCCGCGAGCCGTTCTCCATCACGCTGATGACCGGCGCCTCGCTGGGCAATGACCTCGACGGCCAGATGGCGGATGCCCACATGCTGGCGCGGCGCATGCCGTTTCAGGTCGACCCGGTGCTGCGCCGGGCCATCAATGCCGGCGAAGTCATGTTCATGGACCAGCACCTGTCCGAGACGGTGGAGCTGCTGCGCAATCACCAGCTGAGTGACATGAATGTCGCGGTGATCGAAGCCAGCGCCATCACCGCCGATGGCGGTATCGTGCCGACCACCTCGGTGGGCAACTCGGCCAGCTATGCGATTCTCGCCGACAAGGTGATCATCGAGCTCAATCTCGAGTCGCCGGCGGCGCTTGAAGGGCTGCACGACATCTACATTCCGCAGATGCGCCCCAGCCGGCAGCCGATTCCGGTGGTCGCGCCGGACTCGCGCATCGGCACGCCGTATATCCCGATGGACCCCGCCAGAATCGCCGCCATCGTGCTGACCCGCGGCAGTGACAGCCCCTCGACCTGCACGCCGCCGGATGACGGCACCCAGCGCATGGCGGGCCATCTGGTCGAGCTGCTCAAGCAGGAAGTCGCGCTGGGGCGTCTGACACCGGCACTGCTGCCGCTGCAGGCGGGCATCGGCAGCATGGCCAACGCGGTGATGAGTGGCTTGAAGGAAGGCCCCTTCGAGCACCTGACCATGTACTCGGAGGTGCTGCAGGATTCCACCTTCGATCTGCTGGATGCCGGCAAGCTCGATTTCGCCTCCGGCTCCTCCATCACGGTCACCGAGGAGCGTGGCCGCACGCTGTGGAAGGACCTCGAGCGCTATCGTGATCGCCTGATCCTGCGCCCGCAGGAGTTGTCCAATCATCCGGGCATCGTGCGGCGCCTCGGCGTGATCGCGGTCAATACGGCGCTGGAATTCGACATCTATGGCAACGTCAATTCCACCCACGTCTGCGGCACGCGGATGATGAATGGCATCGGCGGTTCCGGCGATTTCGCGCGCAATGCCCAGCTGTCGGTGTTCATCACCAAGTCACTGGCCAAGGGCGGCGATATCTCGAGCGTGGTGCCGTTCGCCAGCCACGTGGACCACACCGAGCACGATGTCGATATCCTGGTCACCGAGCATGGGCTGGCGGATCTGCGCGGCCTGGCACCGCGCGAGCGGGCGGTGCAGGTGATCGAGAACTGCTCGGACCCGAGCTATCGCCCTGCGCTGCGCGCCTACTTCGAGGAGGCGTGCCAGCGTGGCGGCCATACGCCGCATTGTCTGGAGCAGGCGCTGAGCTGGCATCGCGAGGTAGAGGTGAAGGGGCATATGCGTGCCATGCGCACGGCACCCGAACCAAGCCAAAACCTTGCAGGAGCGGCCCCGTCGCTGCCGGACGCCACTGCCTGATCGCACATCAGGCAGGGCGCTTGGGAGAGACAACCACAGGCAGGGTGTTTGGGAGAAACAACCAGGACGAGCGCTGGCAGGCGGCCTACTGATCGAGGCCGTTTTCCAGGCGCTCGTCTTCGCATTCCGGGCTGCCCATCTCGTAATCGCGGCACAGCTGCGGGCGCCGGTCGTAGATGGTGCACATCAGCGTCTCGCGGTCGACGGCGGCACACCAGCCATCGTCGAGGCGGCGCATGACTTCGCCGCCCCATTCATCCTCGTCGATCAGGTAGTCCGGCACGCCGGTATCGGTGAGCAGGATGACCTCAAGTCGGCAGCAGCAGGCCTGGCAGTTGCTGCAGGCGATCTCGTGATTGGCAGGTGTCGCAGCGCCGGCAGTGGCCGGCGAGACGTCGGTAATCGGAATATTCATCGGGTCAGGGTCAGCCACAGTGAGTCAGGCGCCAACATCGGCACGCTTCAGCCGGCAGTGAAACACACTCACGCACGGATTACTTGTAGACCTTGTCGATGCCTTCCCAGTAAGTCTCGGGATCACGATCGCGCGTCATGTCATACAGCTGATAGCGGCGGTTGAGGCGTGCGCCACCATCGCGGGTCAGCGGTGCCCAGGCAAAGCCGGTGCTGCCCTTGCTCGATGTCGTGAAGAAGGCATCCAGCGGGATGCTGACGTAGAGGCCCTTGTCGAAGCTACCCTCGCCGTAGTCATCGCCGGCATCGGTCAGGGTCGCCCAGGCGCCGACGCTGACCCCGTTGGAGAAGCTGCGCGACAGGTCCAGCGTCGCACCGACATCGCCGGCCAGATAGCGCCCCACCGAGCCCTTGACCAGCACATCGTGCCAGCCGGACTGCCAGTAGGCGGTGGCGTGACCGGTGGTGACCGAGTAGTCACGCAGGCCGAATTGCTGGTCGAACTCGCGCTGGCGGACGCGGTTGATGTCCAGCCCCAGTGCCAGCGAGCTGTTCATCGGGCGATAGAGCAGCTCGGCACCGACCCCGGCATACATCATCTCGAAAATGCCGCCGTAGGCCTGGGCGTACCAGTCGCGCCCGAACTGGTGGGTGCGGTTGTACTGCAGGCTGGTGATGCCCAGGTCGGTTTCCTTGATGTATTCCCCGACGTAGGTGCGCACGCGCGGCAACTCGGAATTGGCGATGTACTCGTAGCTGTCGAAGTTGTCGGCGAGCTGATAGGTCGCCACGCCGGTGAACCAGCCATTGCGGTCGGTGCGCCACAGGGCGTCCAGCTGCAGGTTGAGCTGATAGAGGTAGCCATCGGGACCGCCGAAGTTCTGCTTGAGGATCGGCGAGAAGCCCCAGCTGAAGCCGAACGGCTCGCGCGCCAGCTTGACGCCATCCCCTGTCGCCTGGCGTGCCGCGTCATCGGCGCTATTGGGCGAGATGGCACGGGGCGAGGCGGCATGGGCGGTGATGGAGTGCTCGTATTCGGCGCCGAAGCGACGGTCATTGGCGGCGGCCACGAAGGGCTGGCGCGGATGCTCATCTTCACGCAGCGCCAGACCATTGCTGCTCAGGCGATAGCGGAAGGTGGTGATCTCGGCGGGCAGGCGGTTGTGCAGCACGCGGTTGGCACGGCCTTCGGCCTGCAGGTCATCGCGGAAGCGCGTCGCCTCGGCCTCGACGATCAGGGTGTCGCCCTCGACCCGCAGCTGTGACACCTCAAGGCCGCTCTGGGCGCGTAGGGTATCGGCCAGCGCATCCCAGTCGACGTCGGCAAGGCGCGGGAGATCTTCTGCCTGCGGGCCGTCAGCCGCGCCGGGCTCGAGCGGGGAGTCCGCAGGCGCGCCGCCGAACGAGTCGAGTGTCAGCAGAGTGCCTTGCGCATCAGCTGACGGCTCTTCATGGGCCGACGGCTCTTCATGGGCTGAGGGCTCTGCCGCCACGCCTGCCGGTTGGGCAGCGCTGGCGGTTGAGGCGTCCGCGTTGAGCGAGCGCACGCGGAAGGCCTCGGGTGTCTGGTCGTTGCGATAACGGCTGTGGGTGCTGGGGGCGACCGCTTCCGGCGTGCCGTCGTCCTTGGCCTGGGCGAGCCCGGCCAGATTGGTCGACAGCGACAGCCCCAGCATGGCGGTGTTGCCTCGCTCCCAGCCGCCATGCAGCGACAGGTTGTCATTGACCTTGACGGTCGCGCCCAGATTGACCGGCGAGTCCTGCTCGATCTCCACCGTCAGTGGCTCGTCGGAGTAGTCGTTGCCTTCGTATTCCAGCATCAGGGTCAGCGGGTCCCAGGGCGTCTGGTATTCGATGCCGCCGAAGACGGCCGGGCTGCCGCTGAACATGCTGCCGAGCTGGAAGTCGCCGCCGTCATCGCTGGTCGAGTCGCTGCGCGTCTCGAGGCTGCTTCTCACCACGGCCAGCGGATTGCTGAAGTCGCCGCGCGTGCCCAGATAGCCCCAGCCGAGGCCCAGGCTGAAGTCGAGGTCGCCGTAGCGCTTGCTGGCGACCAGATACTCGGAGCTGAACAGGCCCGTACCACCGAGATCTCGCAGGCCCACCGCGATTTCGGGCTGATAGCGGCCTTCCTGCAGCAGGCGGAACTTGGTGTCGAAGGATTTATCCAGGTAGTCGCGGTCCGGGGCAGCCGCACCATAGCTGACGGTTTCCACCGAGACATAGCGAAAGCCCAGCTCCATCCAGTCGAAGGGCGCCGCGTTGACGCTGAAGCGCTTGTAGGGCTGGGTGCGGCTGTAGGTGAAGCTCAATTCGCCCTGGGGCGCAAAACGCGCCGTGGGCGTCTGCATCAGGCCCACGCCACCGAAGTCACTCTGGGATTCGCCGGTCACCGCATGGGCGATCTGCGCGCCCAGCAACCCGCCCGCCATGCCGAGTGCCAGCCAGCCATTGCGTGCCAGGGCAGGGCGCTGCTCGGGGCTTGAGTGCGTAACGTGATTGGCAGGGCGAAAAGGACTCGACATGGGCGTCTCGCATGCACGCAAGCCAGGGGCTCACGTACGTGAATAAGGGATTGGGTTCGCGGTCAGGCGCAGTGTGCTGCGCCGGGGCATCCTCGACGGCTAGCGCGGGGGTGTCATGAGGTCGGTAGCTCCGCGGCGTCCAGCTGCCAGCTCTGGCAGGCATGGCCCGGCAGGCGGCTGGCAAGCCAGGCCGGTAGCGCCTCGTTCACCCACTGCTGCGCGGTGTCGATGCCCGGCGTGCTGATCACTACGCTGGCGCCGGGGGCAACGGGCAGGTCGGCGTCGCCGCTGGTCAGACGATTCCAGCTCGCCACCGGGCGGGTCAGCACCTGGCCCTGTGGCGTCACCAGGCTGACCTCGACGGCTGGCCCGATACCGCCGGCAGCGGCGCGCTCATCGATCAGCGCGTCCAGACTGAGATTGGGCGTCCACTTGCGCTCGTGAACGCCGGTGGCGTCCAGAATCACCACGCTGCGCGGTGCCTGACAGGCCCCGACCACCATGCCCGGGGCGATGCGGATCGCCTGCGGGCCATCGCGCATGTCGCGGCGCGGGTCGAGCTGACCGGGCAGGCGCGCCACCACGGCGTCAGTGTCCGGCGCGCGGCCCTGCTCGACATAGGCCTGCCAGGCCTGCAACGCCTCGGCGTAACGCGCCTGAGGGCTTTCGTCCTTCGCGCCGACGGCGTAGCGCGCCGCGATCAGTTCGAGCTCGGCGCTGACGCGGTTGGCCCGAGCGGCCATCTGCTGGCGAATCAGCGGCGTGCTGACGAAGCTGTAGCGCCAATCCAGCGCCTTTGACGGCGCCAGGCTATCCCATTGCGCCTGCAGCACCTGACTGGCCAGCGGCGTGCTCGCGGCGCTGAACGGCAGCGGGGTGTCATCGGCGCTCGTCAGGGGCGCGGCCAGCAGTGTGCTCAGCCCGAGCGGCAGCAGGAGGGCGGCGCTGTTCAGACGGGCCAGTGATGACAGACGGGCCAGTGATGACAGACGGGCCAGCGATGCGAAGACGGGGATCACCATGCCTTGGCGACCTCCCAACCGAACCGCGGACCACCGGGCCAGGCCGTCATGTCGGCCGCCCAGACGCGATTCTCGTCGCGCCACAGGTCATTGCGCGTGGTGCTGCCGTCGTCCCAGCTCAGAATCTCGCGGCAATGCTGCAGCGGCAGTTCTGCCAGCGGCAGCGAATAGGGGGCGGCGGCCTCGCATTCGAGTCGCGCCGTGGCCTCGTGTACCTGCATCACGGTGACGTCGTCCTGGCGCTGGCTGCCGGTGGAGGCGGCATCCTGACGCTCCAGCCGACGCGGGTAGGGGGACAGCGCACTGACACTGACCAGATAGGTCGTGCCACTGGCCATCAACCAGGCCGGACGCGCCAGAGCGCGCCCGGTAGTACTTTGCTCACGCCTGTCTGCCACATCACGCGCAAAGCCTGAAGTGGCGGACAGGACGCCATCGCGCAATTCGAGGATGCCGCGGTCGCGACTCTCGAAACGCGCGATGCGCCCATTGCCTTCCAGCGTCGCCAGAACCACCAGCGCGGTGCTGTTGGCATGCTTCAGCTTGAGAGAGGCATAGGGCAGCTCGCTGGCACGTGTGGCGTCAAACTCGTCCTTGCCCATCACGTCACCGAGCGAACTCGAGACGATCTGGGCACAGCCGGAAAGCGACACCAGACACGCAAGGGTGCCGAAGGCCGCCAACGACCTGCTGCGCAGGACACGGGAGACCACCGAGGTAGCCGCCGTGCCCCGCGCAGGGCTTGAGAACGTGAAGCGTTGCGTCGCACGTGCCGTCTTCATCAGCGAGTCCCGGTTGAACCAGTGGTGCCGGTTGTCCCGGTGGTACCGGTCGTGCCGGTGCCGCCGCCGACGGTGCCGGTGGCCGCACCTGCAGCGACGCTGCCGCTGCTGGCGCTCGGCGTCACGCTGCCGGTGGCATTCTGGCTGGCAGTACCGGTGCCGGCTGCGCTACCTGTCGGCACAGTGCCGGTCGTGCCAGTGGTCCCAGTCGTACCAGTGGTGCCGGTAGTCCCAGTCGTGCCTGTAGTACCGGTAGTCCCAGTCGTACCAGTAGTCCCAGTCGTGCCGGTGGTACCAGTCGTACCAGTCGTACCAGTCGTACCAGTCGTACCAGTCGTACCAGTCGTACCAGTCGTACCAGTTGTACCGGTAGTCCCGGTCGTACCGATGGTGCCGGTCGCACCCTGAGGCGCTTCTTCTTCCGCGATGGCATTGCCAGCGAGAAGCAGGGCACCTGTCAGGCCGATGATGGCTCCGAGATGTGTCTTGCGCATGGATAACTCTCCTTGATGAGCATTGTCGGCGGTCAGCCGACCAGGAAGGGATGTCAGACCACGACGTGATGACTCAAGGACTGAGGCATCGGCGTCGAGGCTGCCAGCAGATGCTGGCAATCATCCAACCTGCTGCTGAAGATATCGATAGAGGAGAAGAGCGCCGTCCCTGACACCATCCCTGGCATCCTCCGTGGCGCGACCTCGTCCTGAGGTGTTCCTGTCATGACCGTATTCCCTGGTCATGCGCTTGCCGAAATTCATCGTTGCGCCTTGCTGTCTGCGCCTGACAGTCCTGTCAGATGTCAGCCGCTGAGCGGTTGATGCAGGAAGTCCTTCTCCGCACAGACACAAAGCCGATGAGTCGTGGCAAAGCGAGGCTCATGTTAACGAGAATATGTGAACTGTCTAGCGTGAAGCCTTGCGTATTATTCGCGTTGATCGCTTGAGGATTATTTATGTAAAAAAGAGTAATTGGGGTGTGGATGATTGGCGACGTGGCTGTCGATGTTCCACCGGGCGCTACGCCAGACAGGGTCCGCGTGGCGACTGGAATCCTGCGCTTGAGTGTGTCGCATTGCCGACGAAATGGGGCCTGGGGTGTCTGTCATCGGCAACGCGTCTTTCGTGGAGGTGGCGACATCGAGCGTACTTGCGGCGCTACAAACCAATGTTTTTATTGGATTTTTGTAACAGGGCGCTGATTGGCGGGAGGCGTGTATCAGGTAAAATGCACGGCAGACAGGGTTTGGTCACCTTGCCAAAAATGCCACGAATGGCGTGATCCAATGCACGGCGATGCCACAGCATTGGCATTACTGATTCAGCGGCAAATCCTCTGGCAGCTCCATGGGTCGTGGGCTGTAGTCGAAAGAGGTGTGCCGCATTTCGGTAAAAAAACTACAGAAAGTTCGCTCTGCAATGGCGCTGAAGATATTGCCCAAATGACAGCAAGAGTGGCATGAAGGCCGCCATGCAGAGAGTGGTGTCAGAGCCGCAAGTGGAAAGCACATTGAATGCACCTTCCGTCTGAGCATCGTCGGTTGCGGTTCAGGGTCGTGTTCTGATCATCTTGAACGATACGCCTACATTCTGACTGGGGATGACGGCGGGATATGACAAGCCATGTGCATGATTCATATGGCGGAAATATCGCTGTAAGCGTTGCGGATCACACTGGTGCAGCGTGAATGAAGTCGCAGCGGCCAGTCGCAAGACGCCGAGACCGTCAGGGTCCGGTACCTAAATGCACGAGGGCCCACCCTCGGCAGCCGCGTGACAGCCAGGCAAGGCCGGCGACACGCATGACGCAGCAGGAACTGAAGACGTTATCGAATCCATCCCGGCGGCCATGTGCGGCGGGGGAAGGCGCGATGATCATGGCACTGGGGTGCCGGGTCATCGGGCCTGTCGACTCAACGGACTTCAGATGAAAAATGCACTGATAGCACGACTTCTGGGCGCCAGCTTGAGCATCGGCGCCCTCACCGGGCTCGCCGGGTGCGTCTTCGCCCCCGGTGGCAACATCGACTACGACACCAGCGCTGCGCCGGTGGACGACATCGTCGATGTGGAACCGATCACCTTTGGCCTGATCAAGGCCCAGGCGCGCGCAGACGCCGAATCACGCCAATCCAGTGGCGATGACAGGCAGCGTCGTGAGCTTGAAAAGGCGCTGGCCCAGGAGCTCAACAGCAGCACGCGCGCCAGTCTGGCACCGGACTATCAGTACCGTGTCGGCCCCGGCGACATCCTGACCATCATCGTCTATGACCATCCCGAGCTGACCTTGCCGACGGGTTCCGAGCGCAGTGCGCAGGAAGCCGGCAACGTCGTGCACGCCGATGGCACGCTGTTCTATCCCTATGTCGGTCGCGTCAAGGTCAGTGGCATGACGCTGGACCAGATTCGCCGTGATCTCGGCGAGAAGCTGCAGCCCTACCTGAATGCGCCGCAGATCGACGTCAAGGTCGCCGCCTTCCGCAGCCAGAAGGTGCGGATCACCGGCGAGGTGCAGTCTCCCGGCGTGCAACCGATCAGCGATGTGCCGCTGAGCCTGCTGGACGCCATCGCGGCGGCGGGTGGTCTGTCCGAAGACGCCGATTGGCACAACGTGGTGCTCAAGCGCAATGGCGAAGAGACCACCATCTCCCTCTATGAGCTGCTGGCCGAGCGCAATGGCGCCAACGATGAGGCGGGCAATGATCGCCTGCTCAAGGATGGCGACACCCTCTACGTGCCGGACGTCGGTACCCAGAAGGTGTTCGTGATGGGCGAGGTGGACAAGTCCATCAGCCTGCCGCTGGGCAGAAGCCCGATCTCGCTGACCGATGCCATCGCGCGTGCCGGCGGCATCAAGGAAAACTCCGCCGATGCGTCGGGCATCTTCGTCATCCGTCGTGATCGTGAAGACCCCGAGAAGCTGGCCACCGTCTATCAGCTGGATGCGCGCAATTCCACGGCGCTGATTCTGGGCGCGGACTTCGGCCTCAAGCCGCAGGACGTCGTCTATGTCACCGCCGCACCGGTCTCGCGCTGGAACCGTGTGATTACCCAGCTGCTGCCGACGGTGAGTTCCATCTACTACAGCACCGAAATCCAGGACAACCTCGATACCCTCGGCCAGTAAGGCGAGGGGTCGTCAAGGCGTCCCTGCCCGGCACCGCCGTGGCCGGGCAGGACACCAGGAGAGTGACCCAACGATGTCGAACCGCAATTCCCACACCGCGCGTCAGGCCTCGGCCAGCGAGTCGTCAAGCGTGCCCGCGCGCACCAGTCTTGATCTCGGCCGCATGCTGGGCCAGCTGTATGACAGCCGTCTGACGCTGGCGCTGATCACCGGCACCTTCACCGTGCTGGCGGTGCTCTACGCGCTGCTGGCGACTCCGATCTACAAGGCCGATGCGCTGGTGCAGGTCGAGGAGGGCGGCGGCAACATGAACCCGCTGCGTGATGTCTCCAGCCTGCTGCGTGGCGAGGCACCGCCGTCCGAGTCCGAGATCCAGATCATCACCTCACGCCTGGTGCTGGGCGAGACGGTCAAGAAGGAGCAGCTGGATCTGGTGGTCAAGCCGTATCAGTACCCGCTGATCGGCACCTTCCTGCGCACCCACGAATTCGCGCGTCCGAGCTGGCTTGCCGGGTCCAGCATGGTCTGGGCCGGCGAGTCGATCGACGTGGCCAGCCTGGAAGTGCCGGCGGCCTGGGACAATGTGCCGCTGACGCTGGTGTCGCTGGGAGAGGGCGGTGAGTACGAATTGCAGTACGACGGCGATGCGCTGGGCACCGGTGCGGTCGGCGAAGCCTCGCGCTTCGATGGCCCGCTGGGCGAGGTGACGCTCCAGGTCAGCGCACTGGACGCGGCGAGGGGCGCTGAATTCACGCTGATGCATCAGTCGACCCTGGAAGCGACCAACGCGCTGCGTTCACGCTTCGCGGTGGCCGAGATGGGCAAGGAAACCGGGGTGCTGGGCCTGGCGCTGGTCGGCGAAGACCCGCTGCGCACCCAGCAGACCCTGCAGCGCATCACCGATACCTACCAGCAGCAGAACATCGAGCGTCAGTCCGCCGAAGCCGAGAAGTCGCTCGAGTTTCTCAAGAAGCAGGTGCCGACGGTGCGTGAGCGCCTCGAAGTGGCCGAGAACCGTCTCAATGCCTATCGCGGCAAGAGCGATAGCGTGAATCTGGATCTCGAGACCAAGTCGGTGCTCGAGCAGCTGGTCAATATCGACAATCAGATCAACGAGACCCAGCTGGAAGAAGCGGAGCTGTCCGGCAAGTTCAACCCCAGTCACCCCAACTACGTGGCGCTGCGCAAGAAGCGTGCGGACCTGCAGCAGACCCGCAAGGAGCTGGAGAAGCAGGTCGGTGATCTGCCGGACACCCAGCAGGAAATCCTGCGTCTGGAGCGTGAAGTCGAGGTCAATCAGCAGATCTACGTGCAGCTGCTCAACAAGACCCAGGAAATGAACATCGCCCAGGCCAGCACCATCGGCAATATCCGCATACTGGACGAGGCCGTCGCACAGCCGCATCCGATCAGTCCGCGCAAGGCGATGATCGTGGTGATCGCGACCCTGCTGGGCGGCATGCTCGGGGTGGTCTTCGTGCTGCTGCGCTCCATGCTGCATCGCGGTATCGAGACGCCGTCGGAGCTGTCCGACCTGGGCCTCAATGTCCACGCGACCCTGCCGCTCTCCGAAGAGCAGGCACGCCTCAACCGTCGTCTGGCGCGTGGCTTCAAGCGCTTCACCGGGCGTGGTGTCGCCGCAGCGGCTAATGACAATGTCGCGCCGGGGCTGCTGGCGATCCGCAATCCGGCGGATCTCTCCATCGAGGGCCTGCGCGGTCTGCGCACCAGCCTGCACTTCGCGATGATGGAAGCCCCCGACAATCGCCTGATGATCTGTGGCCCGAGCCCGGGCATCGGCAAGAGCTTCGTGTCCGCCAACCTGGCCGCCGTCTGCGCCCAGGCCGGCAACCGGGTGCTGGTCATCGATGCTGACATGCGCCGCGGCCATGTCCACCAGAGCATGGCGGGTGTCCAGCACAGCGACGCCGCACCGGGCCTGAGCGACTTCCTGCTCGGCAAGGCCGACCGCGACAGCATCGTGCGTGGCATCACCGATCCGAGTCTGGCGATGTCCGAGACCGCCGCTGCGGCGCTTGACGAAGGGGTGGCCGCCAATGGGGCGCCGAGCAACCTGTGCTACGTGGCGCGCGGTACTACGCCCTCCAATCCGTCGGAGCTGCTGCTGCAGTCACGCTTCAGCGACCTGCTGACGTGGGCCAGCGCCAACTTCGACATGGTCATCGTCGATACACCGCCGATCCTGGCCGTCACCGATGCCGCCATCGTCGGCAAGCAGTGCGGTGTCAGCGTGATGGTGACGCGCTTCATGCATAACTCGCCCAAGGAAATCGAAGCGGCGCTGGAGCGCTTCGCCTCCAGTGGCGTGCACGTCGATGGCGCGATTCTCAATGCCGTCGAGCGCAAGGCCACCACGACCTACAGCTACGGCTACAGCTATCACGATTATCAGTACCAGGGTGGCGCCAAGGGTTAGCGGCCACTTGCATTAGAGCCCGCGAACCCGATGTCCGAGACTGCGTGCCTCGTTGGCAGTGGGGATCGGCAGTCGAGGCGAGAGCCGAGGCAGTACGGGTGAAGCATCGGGTAGCACGCCGTCGAGCGACGGCGCCAGCGGCTCCGAGCGTGATGAACGGAACCACAACACGAACGCAAGCCAAGGGGGTAACGGCATATGAATACCACGACGAACCATGCAAGCTCCGGGCTGGAAGGGCGTCAGCGACACTCCCGCATGTACGAGCGACTGATGTTCAACTCGCTGTGTCAGGCCATCGTCGGTCTGATTCTGGCAGTGGGTGTCCCGCTGCTGCTGATCAATGGCCTGCGCCCGTGGGTCAGCGAGATGCGCATGCACAGTGTCATCGCCGCCAGCGGCGGCTTCCTGCTCGCATTGCAGGCGATTCGTCACATGTCGCGCTACCCCGGCGCCAAGGCCTTCGCCTATGTGCTGCCGGCCATCACCATCAGCTATCTGCTGGCGATGAGCGTGCTGATCGCGCTGGATCTGCGCTTCAGCCGCCTCGTGCTCGGCAGCTCCTGGCTGGCGGCGATGCTGATCTGCTCCATCGGCTTCTGGGCCGAGCAGCGCACCCGCATCCGCAAGCTGGCCGTGGTGCCCTTCGGTGACTACCGCAGCCTGTTCACCACCCGTGGGGCACGCTGGAACCTGATGCGCGCTCCGGATCTCGGCGAAGAGCGCTACAATGGCGTGGTCGCCGACCTGGAAGCCGAGATGCCGGCAGAATGGCAGCGTTTCCTGGCCAACTGCGTGCTGCATCGCATCCCGGTCTATGACGCCAGCGAAGTCCGCGAGTCGCTGACCGGCCGTGTCGAGCTCGATCAGGTGCGTGAGAACAGCTTCGGTCAGCTGGCCCCCAACAGTGAATATGAGCTGTTCAAGCGTCTGTTCGACATGCTGGCCGTGCTCGCCGTGGCACCGTTCGTGCTGCCGATCTGCCTGGTGACCGCCGTGCTGATCCGCCTCGATTCGCCGGGTGGCGTGTTCTTCGTGCAGGAACGTGTCGGCCAGGGTGGTCGTCCGTATCGCATGTTCAAGTTCCGCAGCATGTGCCACGACAGCGAGAAGACCGGCGCCCAGTTCGCCCAGGCCAATGACATGCGCGTGACCCGCATCGGTCGCGTGATCCGCAAGACCCGCATCGATGAGCTGCCGCAGTTCATCAACGTGCTCAAGGGCGAGATGAGCCTGATCGGCCCGCGTCCGGAGCAGGTCAAGTTCGTGAATGAATTCGCCGAACAGATCCCGTTCTACAACTACCGTCACGTAGTCCGCCCGGGCATCACCGGCTGGGCACAGGTCACTCAGGGTTACGCCTCTGACGCCGACGAGACCCGCGAGAAGCTCGAGCACGACTTCTACTACATCAAGCGCTTCTCCGTGTGGCTCGACCTGCTGATCGTCGGCCGTACCATCAAGACCATGCTGACCGGCTTCGGGGCACGCTGAGCATGCTGACCGTCAGTGGCTATTACGTCGGCTTCATGGCCCTGCTGGTGGCAATCCTGCCGCTGGCCGCCAACGAGCGCACCCGCATGGTGGGTGCCTGGTTGGCCGGTGGGCTGTGTCTGGCGTTCATGGCATTGCGTTACGACGCAGGGTACGACTACTTCTCGTACCGCCAGATGGCCACCTGGCAGGTCGACCTGAGCTTTCTCGAGCCCGCACCTGCTGCCCTGGCACGCATGGCGCGGGCCTGGGGCGAGCCGCAGCTGTTCTTCATCATCACCGCCATCCTCTACGTGTCGTGCTTCGTCTCGGCACTGGTGATGAGCCGTCGCAATCTGGCCTGGTGCCTGCTGTTCTTCGTCTGCCTGCCGCTGATCTATCTGTCGGCCTTCGGGTTCGTGAAGCAGCACGTGGCGATTGCGCTGTTCATGCTGGCGATGGCGTGCCTGGAACGCGGCATGCGGCTGCCCGCGCTGGTGCTGATGCTTGTCGGCACCAGCTTCCACTACACCCTGGCACTGTATCTGCCCCTGCTGGTGATCTATCCGCTGCTGCGTCGTGCCTACCCGTTCTGGCTCTACCTGGGGCTGCTGCCACTGTGTTTCGTGGCCGGGCCGCTGGCCAAGAGCATTCTCAGTGCGCTGGGCCTCTATGCGCATTATTTCGAGGATTTCTCCGGCGGTGGCGAGAAGCTCTACGTCATCTACCTGTTGATCTGCCTGGGCACCCTGGTGATGTGGAAGCATTTCCGCCTGTCACTGGACCCCTGGGCCTTCAACCTGATGTTCATCGGCGTGGCGCTCTACACCCTGTTCATCACCTACGGTGAGCATGTGGCACGTGCCAGCTATTATTTCCTGCCGTTCGCCATCTTCGTCATCTGTGACGTGATCGAGCATTTCCGCGACAAGCTGTTGCCCAGCCTGATCAGCGGCGTGCTGATGATGGCGCTGTTCTTCATGTCGCTGAAGGTGGCGGCCGGCAATCAGGACCACGATTTCTTGAACAACTACGAGTTCTATTTCCTCAGCGATGAAGCCCTGGTCGTCGGCAACGGAGGCCAGTCATGAGCGAAGCGCTGATCTTCTCGCTGTTCAATCTGATGGCGCGCGGCCTGTCCTCCGCCGCGGGCCTGCTGCTGGCGCGTGCCGTGGCGCCGGAGGCCTTCGGTGAATACGCGCTGGCCCTCAACTACGCGGTACTGCTGGGCGTACTGGCGCGCATGGGCGGCAACGAGGTGTTGCTGGTCACCCGCGACGGCGCCAGCGCGTCGGCACTGCGCCGCTGGATGGGCGTCGGTATCTCGCTGTATGCCTTGCTGGCGATCGGCTTCGCCGTCGGCATCGCGCCGCTGCTGGGTCTGTCGGCCTTCATCTTCGCCTTCTGTGCGCTGCGCGCCGCGGCGGAGCAGGTCGGCCTGCAGATGATCAACTCACGCCTGCAGCGTCAGGAGCGTTTAGGTCGCGTCAATCTGATGACGGTGCTGATCTCGCTGGCGGTGGCGATCGCGGTCGCCTGCGCCGCGGGGCCGGCGCTCTACCATCAGGGCGTCGAGCTCGTGACCGGCGCCGAGTTCAGCGTTGACCTGACCACCCCCGCCGGCATGTTCGGCCTGGCGCCGGTGCCGACCTTCGTGATGGTCAGCGCCCTCGCGCTGGTCATCGTGATGACGCTGGGCATGTGGCTGTCGCGTGATGCGCTAGCGGATGCCCGGGCCGAGGCCGACGCGGCGGCGGGCCATGAGGGCGCGGACCAAGAGGGCGCGGGCCAGCGTCGCCTGCCTAGCAAGGCCGATTTCGCGCGCGGTCGCGGCTTTCTCTACAACAACCTGATGTCGTTCGCCTACCTGCAGGCCTGGGTGATTCTGGCCGGGCTGGCGTTTGCGCCCGCTCAGGTGGCCAGTGTCTCGGTGGTGACCTCCATCGTGTTCGCGCTCTATGTCTTCCCCACCAGCCTGTATCGCTACTACCTGCCCAAGCTGACCCACGGCGATGCGCGCCTCAAGGAGTACCTGGCCATCGCCAGTGGCTTCGCGCTGCCGGTGGCGGGAGGGCTGGCGCTGATCGCGCCGTGGCTGGCGGAACACTTCCTGAGCGGCGCCTACCCGCGCCTGACCCTGACGCTGCGCGCCTTCGCGCTGGTCTATCTGGTGCACGCCTTCGTCACCTGCGCCTTCACGCGTCTGGCCGCGCTGCGCCTCAACGGCAAGCGCCTGCTGTGCCAGAGCACCGGCGCCACGCTGGTGGTCGGCGGGGGCCTTGCGATCGCGGCGCTCAATCACTCGCTGGGCAACGCGCCCGGTGACACCGGCAGCCTCCTGGGCGTCGATCTCTACAGCCTCTTCCTGTGTGTGCCGGTCGCCGCCGAAGTGGTGATGCTGGCGATGGCGATCCTCTTTCAGCCATCACTCTCCCGCGGCGGCAAGGCACACGAAGACAACGCTGCGGCGAGTGCCTGACCGGGCTTCACGAGCGCAGCAGGAATCGGAAGGTCAGCATCTGTGCCTTCCGGTTGATGACATGACGGCGATGCCGGGCATGCAGACACAGCCCTCAGGCATCGCGCGTTCGAATCGCGACATTACGGACAGAAGGACGAACAGCATGGCCAAGATATGCATGACGCACGGATGGCATGACGACAACAAGGGCGACTCTGCCATCCTGATGGGCACCATCGACTTCCTCGATCAGCTGATCGATGCCGAACAGGGCCGCAGCGATGTCTCCGGTGCCGGCGTGGCCAAAGCCGAAGGCCACCGCATCGACATCCTGCCCATCGATGATCAGGTGTTCGCCACCGAGCGCGGCCCGTTCCGCCATATTCGTCGTCGCTACCGTGAACGCGTCACCGTCGGCCAGCCGCTGATGCCGCCGATGCGTGACAAGCTGCGCTTCGTGACCTCGCTGCTCGGCCTGGGCGCCAAGATGATGTTCGGCAAGCAGGGCAAGAGTGGCAACGACATCATCGACGCCGCGGACCTGGTGGTCGTCAAGGGTGGTCATATCTTCCACAACGGCAGCTTCAAGAAGACGCTGTCCTCGTGGCTGGCGCTGATCGGCTATCTGGCGCCGGTGATGCTGGCCCGCAAGGCCGGCAAGCGCGCCTTGCTGCTGGGTCACTCCTTCGGCCCGTTCAAGACCCCGGCCCAGGAGCGCTTCTTCCTGCGTACCCTGAGCGATTGCCTGGTGGTCTCGCGTGAGGAAATCACCCATGCCATGACCCAGAAGGCCGACCCGAAGCTTCCGCACGCGCTGCTGGGCACCGACATGGCCTTCGCCATGGCCCCGCGCGCCAGCGACGAGCATGCCGCGGTCAAGGCGCCGAATGGCGTGGCCTCGCCGTATGCCGTGATCACCCTGCGCGACTGGTGGGGCCTGGATCAGCAAGCCTTCGCCGAGCGTGTCGAGGTGCTGTCGCGCTCACTGCTGGAATCCCGCGAGCGTCTGGGCATCGAGCGCCTGCTGGTGGTGCCGCACGTGCTGGGCCCGACCGATATCGAGAATGACCAGCGCATCTCCCAGCTGGTGTTCGATCATCTGCAGAAGGCATTGGCCACGGCGGGCGGTGAAGACCTCGCCACGCGTATCGAGCTGGTACAGGGCGATCCGAGCCCTGACGCGCTGGTCGATCTCTACCGCGATGCCCAGTTCCTGGTCGGCACCCGCTTCCACTCGGTCATCTTCGCGCTGATGTCCGGCACGCCGGTCTACGCGCTGTCCTACTGCGGTCCCAAGGCGCCGGGCATCATGCGTGACTTCGGTCTCGGCGACAGCGTGCAGGACATCGAGAACTTCGACCCGGCGCGCATCGTGGCCGATATCGAACAGCTGGTCGCCGACAAGGCCTTCCCGGCGCTGGCCGAGAAGGTCATCGCCGACAAGCTGGCGATCACCGCCGACATCACGCGTGACTTCCTGCGCCGTGCACCGGGGCGTGCCGGCGTCTGGGGCCAGCGTGAATTGAAGCTCAATGACGCTGCCTTCCCGGCACCGGTGGCCACTGCCACCACTGCTGCGCCAGTCAATTCTGCGCCGGCCGATGCCGCAGCGGCCGATACCATGGCCGCGGATGCGCCTGCCGGCGACAACAGCGCGACTGCCGCTCACGACAGCGAGCCTGTCGTGCGAGGAGCCTGATATGGCACATGTCGCTCTGTTGATTCAGGACATCAGTGCCTGTGGTGGCGTCGAGAAGGTGATGCATGGTCTGGCGCGGGACCTGAGCGCCAGCCACCGGGTCACGCTGGTCTCGGTGCGCGAAGGCGAGCCCTACTGGGGGCGTCTGGAGGGTGTCGAATATCGCACCCTCGGGCTGCCGGCCACCGGCACGCGCCAGAACTTCCGCCATTGGGTGACGCATCTGCGTCGCCTGATGCTGGAGGAGCGGGTCGAGGTGATGGTCAGTGGCTACTTCGCCTTCCATCTGGCGGCGCAGCTGGCGGCGCGCGGTACCGGTGGTGTCGATGGCGAGGGGCGTCCGCGTCCGCGCACGCGCATCATCGCCCAGGAGCACAGCGCCTATCACCACGACCGCCGTGCCAAGCGCATCGTCAAGCAGCTGGCCTATCGCCACCTCGACGTGCTGCAGGTGCTCAATGAGGTCGATGCCGAATGCTGGCGTCGCCGCGGCCTTACGCCGACGGTGATTCCCAATTATCTGGATGACCAGCGGGCGGACGAGGCACGCAGCGGCTGCGAGCATCAGGTCGATGTGGTGATGGTCGGACGTCTGGCGCCGATCAAGCGCCTCGATCTGGCGATTCGTGCCTTCGCGGATTCCGGCTATCGTCGCGGCCGCCTGGTGGTGGTCGGTGACGGCCCGGAGCGTGAACGTCTGCTGGCGCTGTGCAACGAGCTGGGGCTGCGTGTCTTCCAGGGCGCCAACGACAGTACGGTGCCTGCCGGCACGCAGGTGCTGTTCACCGGCGCGCTCAGGGACGTCTCCCACGAGTTGCGGCGTGCACGCCTGTTGCTGCTGACCTCGGAGCGCGAATGCCTGCCGATGAACGTGATCGAGGCCAAGCGTGAGGGGCTGCCGTGCCTGTCGCGCCCGGTGCGTTCCGGTCCGCTGGCGCTGATCGAGCATGGCCGCGACGGGATGCTCAGCGCGGAACCGGATGGCAGCGGGGATGCCGCCATCATCGCGGAGCTTGCCCACGAGCTGGCGCGCCTCGAGTTCGATGACGAGCTTCTGCTGCGTCTCTCAAGCGGTGCCTGGCAGAGCTTTGACCGCTACAGCGCACACGCGGTGTTGCCGCAATATCAGCGTCTGATCTCACGTCTCGCGCCGCCGACGCCCGGCGATGCGGCGACTACCGAGCAAGCGCGTCAGGACTCATCCGCAGACACGCGCCCAGACACACACTCGCGTCGCGTTCAGCGACAGCCGCTTGAGGAGAAGGCCCATGGCTGATGTCTCCGTCATCATGCCCAACTACGGCTATGACCGCCGCCTGCACGCCGCCGTCGACTCGGTACTGGCCCAGAGCGAGCCGGTACGCGAGATCCTGATCAGCGACGATGCCTCGCCGGATGGCGCCGCCAGTCGTCTGCGTGACGACTTCGCGGCGCTGGACACCGCTGGCGTCGAGATCCGCGTGCTGGAAACCGACACCAACGGTGGCCCGGGCCGGGCACGCAACCGTGCCATCGCCGAGGCCAAGGGCCGCTATATCGCCTTTCTGGATGCCGACGATGCCTGGCTGCCCGAGAAGATCGAACGCCAGATCGCCTTCATGCAGGACACCGGCGCCGGGCTTTCCTACACCGGCTACGAGATGGTCGACGAGCAGGGCGAGCACGTCTCGTACTTCGCGCCGCCCGAGCGCCTGACGCGTGACGACATGCTGCGCTCCAACTCCATCGGCTGCCTGACCGCCATCTATGACGCCGGTCGTTATGGGCGCTTCTACATGCCGACGATCCGCAAGCGTCAGGACCTGGCGCTGTGGCTGATCATCATCGGTCAGCTGGGCCCGGCGCAGGGCATGCCGGAACCGCTGGCGCGCTATACGCGTCGCGAGAGCAGCGTGTCGTCCAACAAGTTCAAGGCCGCCGCCTATCAGTGGCGCCTGTATCGTGAGGTGCTGGGGATGGATGTGATCAGCGCCAGTCGCAACTTTGTCCATTACGCGGTGAACGGTTATGCAAAACATCGTTGAACAGGGTGTCGCGGCGTCCGCGACACCTTCCACCGAGTCCACGGCGGCTTCCCGCCATGCCGATGCAAGCGCGCAGCCGGCCCTCGGTTCGCGCCCGCGCGTGCTGGTCGGGGCACGTCAGGTGGATGACAGCGCGCGTCGTCAGGTGCCGGAGCTGACCTTCCTGATCTCGACCCTGGATGACGGCCTCTACAGCGTGCCGCGCCATGATGCGCTGCCCGGGGCGCGCTTTTTGATCGTGCATCAGCTGTCAGACCCTGCAAGCCGCGAGCAATATCGCGAGTACGCGCTGGCCAATTTCGATAGCCGTTTCGAGTACCTGGCGATCGACGGGCGGGGGCTGTCGAAGAGTCGCAACACGGCGCTGGCCGCCTGTGCCACGCGCTACGCCTATGTGCTGGATGACGACATCGAGCTGCATCCCCAGGCAGTCGCGCTGGTGATGGAAGCCTTCACCTGCACCGAAGCGGCCGCGATCAGCTTCCCCCACGTCAAGGCCTTCCCGCTGCATGAGCGAGACCCGGATCGGCCCGCGCCACCCGTGTCCTTCAAGACCCACAGCCTGATGTCACTGGCGCGCGTGCGCTCGGTCGACATGGCGCTGGATCTCTGCCAGTTCCATGCACGCTTCGATGAGCAGTTCGGCCTGGGCACCGATCAGCCCTCCGGCGAGGAGTTCATCGTGCTGAGCGATGCGCGTCGTCAGGGCGCGCGTCTGATGCGTGCCAATCTGGGTATCGTCGCCCATGCGGGGGTCACCTCCGGCAGCGACTTCTACAGCACGCCGGCCAAGGCGCGCACCAAGGGGCGCATGTTTGCCCGCGCCACCGGCAGTCGTTTCTCGCCGTTGTCATTGGCCTTTTTCCTGCGCAAGGCGCCGGTCGCCATGAAGCATGGCCACCTGGCGACCTTCGCGAAGCATTACTTTCGCTGATGGCTGCCGCGCCGCTGATGGCTCTCATTGACTGACGGTTCTGATTTGATGACGACTCTAGCGCGAAGGCATGGCCATCCATGAGATGGCCATTGCCGCCCGGGTAGTCAATTGATCAAGCGGCATATCAGGGAAGTTGCGACAGGCAGGATCAGAAAGATAAGTCACAAGTTATATAGGGTCATGTTTTGGATCATATTGCGCCCGACAGGATGACTTTTCACGAAGTTGCTTTATAACAGAGCCACACTTCGGGCAGCGATGATTGCCCGTCACTGACTCAAGCGGCGCGTCTTTTCCTGCGAGCTATCTGCAGTCTACCTGCAATCACCCTGCGAGCCTTCTGGCCCGTGGGTTGGGTAACCTCGCGCCGCTGTCACGAAATATCGCTGTTCAATGGGGGTTGATCCTCTTGCACAGGACATTGTCGGCATTTCATTTTCGGCCAACGAAGGCGGGAAATTCCGCCTGCGAAGACATCTCTTGAGAGAGATTCGAGGCAGTCTCGAGGGAGTCTTGAGGGAGTCTTGAGGGAGTCATGAGGGAGCAGGACTTTACGGCGAAATGCCCTGGAGTCCGCCTCGATTGCCGCTGAAAAGCCGTCAGATGTGCACGAGATTCTGCCGTCATTGCCTCGTTTCACTTTGAGTATCACGACACGATCTGGCGACAAGGCCAGCAAGGATGACATCAATGAAGATCACGATTTTTGGAAGCGGTTATGTCGGTCTGGTCACGGGTACCTGCCTGGCCGACGTCGGCCACGACGTAGTGTGCATGGATGTGGACGCCGCCAAGATCGAGGGTCTCAAGCAGGGCGAGATTCCCATCTATGAGCCGGGCCTTGAAGGCATGTTGCTGCGCAACGTGGAAGCCGGTCGCCTGAGCTTCACCACCGACGCGCGTGAAGCCGTCGAGCATGGCGTGCTGCAGTTCATCGCCGTGGGCACGCCGCCGGATGAAGACGGCAGCGCCGACCTCAAGTACGTGCTGTCCGTCGCCACCACCATCGGCGAGCACATGAATGACTACAAGGTCATCATCGACAAGTCCACCGTGCCGGTGGGCACGGCAGACCGCGTCAAGGCACGGGTCAATGACGTGCTCAAGGACCGTGGTGCAAGCGTTGATTTCGATGTCTGTTCCAACCCGGAATTCCTCAAGGAAGGCGCGGCGCTGGACGACTTCACGCGTGGCGCGCGCATCGTGGTCGGCACCGATTCCGAAGCGGTGCGTGAGCGTATGCGCGAATGCTACGCCCCCTACAACCGCAACCATGAAAAGCTGATGTTCATGGATGTGCGTGCCGCCGAGCTGACCAAGTACGCCGCCAACGCCATGCTGGCGACCAAGATCAGCTTCATGAACGAGATTTCCAATCTGGCCGAGCGTCTCGGCGCGGACATCGAGGAAGTGCGTCGCGGCATCGGCAGTGACCCGCGTATCGGCTACCACTTCATCTATCCGGGCTGTGGCTATGGCGGTTCCTGCTTCCCGAAGGACGTCCAGGCGCTGGCACGTACTGCCAGCCAGATCGGCTATGAAGCCGAGTTGCTGACCGCCGTGGAATCCGTCAACAAGCGCCAGAAGGTCACCCTGTTCGACAAGCTGTCGCGGGCCTTCGATGGCGACCTCAAAGGCAAGACCATCGCCGTCTGGGGGCTGGCCTTCAAGCCCAACACCGATGACATGCGCGATGCGCCGAGCCGCACGCTGATGGAAGCGCTGTGGGCCGCTGGCGCGACCGTGCAGGCCTATGACCCGGAAGCGATGAAGGAATGCCGCCGCATCTACGGCGAGCGCGATGAGCTGGTACTGGTCGCGGACCGTCAGCAGGCGGTCAAGGGCGCCGATGCGCTGGTGATCTGCACCGAGTGGAAGGAATTCCGCACCCTGGATGGCGAGTGGCTGAAGTCCCAGCTCGGCTTCCCGGTGGTGGTCGATGGCCGCAACCTGTTCGAGCCCACCGCCATGAAGGCCGCCGGCCTGATGTACTACGCGGTCGGCCGCGGTGACACCCTGCTGCTGAATCAGGCTTGAGCTTGCCGCTTGGCATCACAGCCCGAGCGTCAGTGCTCAAACGTCAATGCTCAGACATCAAGGCTCAAGCAGGCATTGAACGTCGCTGAAAGATTCAGCACGCGTACCTGATCTGCGTACGCACTCCCTGAAAGACATCCATTCAGTCGTGCCACGCTCTCCATGAGGGTGGCACGCAGTAGAGGAATTTCTCATGTGTGGCATCGTTGCCGGTCTGGCTCAGCGTGATATCAGCAAGATTCTGATCGAGGGGCTGCATCGCCTCGAATACCGCGGGTATGACTCCGCTGGCGTGGCGGTCATCGACCCTGCCGGAGAACTGAGTCGTGCGCGTGCCGTGGGCAAGGTACGTGCGCTGGAAGACGAGCTGCGCGAGGCGCCGCTGTCCGGCGCCATCGGCGTGGCGCACACCCGCTGGGCGACCCACGGGCGTCCTGCCCAGCACAATGCGCACCCGCATCTCTCCAGTGAGCGGGTTGCTGTCGTGCACAACGGCATCATCGAGAACCACGAAGCACTGCGCGGCGAGCTGGAAGGCGCCGGTTATGTCTTCACTTCCGAGACCGACACCGAGGTGGTCGCGCACCTGGTCGATCGCGAACTGTGCAGCGGCCTGGCACTGCCGGAGGCCGTCAATGCGGTCACCGCGCGTCTCGATGGCGCCTTCGCGCTGGCGGTGATGGAACAGCGCAACCCCGAGCTGCTGGTCGGCGCCCGTCAGGGCAGCCCGCTGGTGGTCGGCGTGGGGATCGATGAGCACTTCATCGCCTCTGACCCGCTGGCGCTGCTGCCGGTCACCGATCGCTTCATCTATCTCGATGAAGGCGACATGGTCGCCATCACGCCGGCGGGTATCCAGGTGCTGGAACGTACTGGCGACCGCGATGAGCTGACGCCGGTCACGCGTGAAGTGGTGCGTTACGAGCATAGTGTCGAAGCCGCCGGCAAGGGCGAGTATCGCCACTTCATGATGAAGGAAATCATGGAGCAGCCGCGTGTGCTGTCGCGCACTCTGGCCGAGCGACTGGACCCGCAGGGTGTGCGTCTGGAGGCCTTCGATGTCTCGCGTCACTCCTTCCTCGCGGCAGACAATGGGGCCGAGAAAGGCAAGCAGGTCGTGGATGTGGCGCGTCTGACGCAGCTTTTCGCGGATGTGCGTCAGGTACAGATCATCGCCTGTGGTACCAGCTATCACGCCGGCATGGTGGCGCGCTACTGGCTGGAAGAGGTCGCGGGCATTCCGGCTCAGGTCGAGGTGGCCTCGGAATTCCGTTATCGCGAGCGGGTCGCGGCACCGGGGACACTGTTCCTGACCCTGTCCCAGTCCGGCGAGACCGCCGATACGCTGGCGGCGCTGCGTGACATCCAGAAGCTCAACCGTGAAGGCCCGCAGGCCGGTCACTATCTGGCAAGC
Source organism: Cobetia sp. MC34 (assembly GCF_018340035.1). Lineage (NCBI taxonomy): Bacteria > Pseudomonadati > Pseudomonadota > Gammaproteobacteria > Oceanospirillales > Halomonadaceae > Cobetia > Cobetia sp. MC34. The sequence continues at coordinate 902 of NZ_JADPPY010000018.1, read as the reverse complement.
CTTGCCATCTGCAACGTGGCGGGCAGCTCGCTGGTGCGTGAATCCGACCTGTCACTGCTGACCCACGCCGGGCCGGAAATCGGGGTTGCCTCCACCAAGGCCTTCACCACCCAGCTGGTAGCGCTGATGCTGACCACCCTGGCGCTGCGTCAGGCCAAGGGCGATGCTCAGACGGATGACCTGCTGAGCCGTCAGCTGCTGATGCGTCTCAAGGACCTGCCGCACGTGATCGAGCAATCCCTGGCGCTGGATGGGGAGATCGCGCAGCTGGCGGAGAAGTTCATGCACCGTCACCACACCCTGTTCCTCGGCCGTGGCAGCCAGTATCCCATCGCCATGGAAGGGGCGCTCAAGCTCAAGGAAATCTCCTACATCCACGCCGAAGCCTACGCGGCCGGCGAACTCAAGCACGGCCCGCTGGCGTTGATCGATGAAGACATGCCGGTGGTGGCGGTCGCGCCGATGGATGACCTGATGGAGAAGCTGAAATCCAATCTGCAGGAAGTTCGCGCCCGCGGCGGTCAGCTGTTCGTGTTCGCGGACCCGGAAGTCAGCCTCAAGGCCGGCGAAGGCGTCCACGTCGTCACTGTGCCAGGCGTCTGTCGCTTCCTCGCACCGATCGTCTACGCGGTGCCGTTGCAGTTGCTCTCCTATCACGTCGCCGTGCTCAAGGGCACCGACGTCGATCAGCCGCGCAACCTCGCCAAGAGTGTCACGGTGGAGTGATCGACTGCGCTTGAGGCCATGAAGCAAACGAAAGGGACTGCCCATGGGCTAATGCCAGTCAGTTAACACTGACTGGCATTTTTCTTGGCCGGATACTTCTGCGGCCGGCGCCTGACCGATCGAGGATAAGACCGTTCGCGTCGTTCCGGTAAAACGAACGACGGTGCCATGTCCAG
>NZ_JADPPY010000017.1:0-80582 GCF_018340035.1 Cobetia sp. MC34 | reverse complement strand
GACAGAAGAGCAGCATTTGGGCATGATTCAGCGAGCCGTTACGGCGTAGATAGCGCCCCTGGTGCGAGAACCCAACGGCCAGCCACTTCAAGCCGCCCGATCAGGGCACTCGTGAATAAGGCGGGATAACGCAGCTCGCCCTCCCGACTCAGGCGACACTGGAAGACGACGCCGCGCATCTGCTGGACAAGGTTGTCCAATTGGCGCCGATGCGCTTCGCGCTGGGTAACATCACTGAGCTTGCCGAGCACGGCGGTGACCTCTCCCGCAGGCGAGTAGCTCAGCTGCATGTCATCCTGGAGATAGCGCTTGCGCCCATCCACATGCACGAAGGCGTAACACAAACTCAGACGACTATGGCGCTCCCGCACGGCCTCGCCGAAGCGCTGCTGACAGATGGTCAGCTCATCCGGCGCCAATCGGGCTTGCCAGAGGCCCGGGCTTGCCATCAGCAGGTCATGTGAAAGCCCGGTGAGCGCCTCGCTGCCTGCCGACAGATACTCCAATTCCTCTGGCGGCCATTCACCAGCGGTCGCGTAGTGCGCGCCGGGCGTCTCGTCCACCCGCCGCGCCAGACGCTGCTGTTGATCGATCACATGCTCGAGACGTTGATGTACCTGGGTGATGTCGCGCGCCATCACGGCCACCTGACGCCCCTCGTCGGCGAGCGAGCGCCCCAGACTGACCATCTGCACGGACAATCTGGATTCCCCCCGCGGCAGCGACAGACTGATATCGCATTGCCAGGGTTCGGCTCTCTCCAGGCTACGCAAAACATGAGGGAGGTAAAGGTGCTCAAGCGAGAGGCGGGAATGCGCACAGGCCGCATCGTGATAGAGGTGCCAGGCCGGGTTGGCATGACTGATCACCAGGCTTTCATCCTTGAGCAGTAGGATCGCCATCGGGTCACGGCTGCGCACCATCATCAGACGATAGGCACGCGCCAGCTGCTGCTCCTGCTCATTGGCCTTGTCACGCTGCGTGATATCCGTCACACGCCCACACAGCGGATGCCCCACGCCGGAACTCCACAGACATTCCTCGAGCAACAACAGCTGCCCGCTGCGGTCGCGCATGCGATACGTCGTGCGTTCGACCCGCCCCATCGAGGCGCGAAAGTCACTCAACCGCTGCCGGTCGGCGGTGATCACCAGCGAAAGCCAGAGCTCCGGCTGCTTGAGAAAATCCCGCACCGCATATCCCAGCAGGCGTTCCGCCGCTGCATTCATGGCAATCAGGCGCTGACCATCAGCACTGAGCGTGAACAACACATCTGCCACGACAGCATAATGATGCTGCAGCAAACGACTATCCGCGAATGATTCAGGCAACGTGAAACCCCTTCTCTGTCATGCGGTTTGCTCAAGAATGCCCTATCCATGGCGCTGGCAGCCAGCAGTACCCCCAACGCTTGGTTGCGCGAAGATCCGGGCAGATGACGGCATATGAACGATTGCGACCTTTGCCTTTGCGTCTGACTATCTCCCTTATCGGCAGCGGACGCGCAATGTTGTGGGCGAATATCACGCAAGCGGCGCCGAAGGGAAAACCCCAGGATGCAAAAAGCCCGAAGCATAAGCTTCGGGCTTTTTTGAGAGCTGGCCTGGAAAGGTCTAGCCTTGCGCGGAACGCGGCATGGCATCGTCGATGAGCGCGGAGGACGGGGCATCATGTGCGCCGCTGCGGCCGTCGTTGCCCTCGCCAGCCGGCTGGGCGGTAGCGCGCGGGGCCTTGCGCTTGTGACGCCGCGACTGCCTACTGTCCTTGTCCTGCTGGGCGGAAGGCGCCTTGACCGGCAGGCGCGCCCGCAGGTGCTCGAGCAACGCGCGAAAATCATCCGGCTCCATGCCGATGCGCTCCGCTGCGGCACTTTCCTGCCATAGCACATAGATCGCCGGCTGCTCACGCCCCAGGTCCATACCCACGACCTTGCCCTCGCGCTGGGTACGTGGGTCGCGCAAGGTGGCACCGATCAATTCATGAGCTTCGCGGATGGCATCGTGCATCTGAGACAGCCTGCTGTGGAAGTCGAGATAACTGCCGGAGAGTGTGCGGCAGTGTGGCAATACCTTCCCTGAATTGCGCACAACAATGGATCACTCGCAGGCCATAGGGCCGCCTGCATGATTTGACGTTGTCATGACCTGGCTCACCGATAGACGCAAGGCCAACAGGTGCGAAGTGTAACACACCGCCACAGTTTCGCTAATTTCACTCGACCGTGAATTACGATGACGACATGTTGACCACCTTTCTCGACGTATCAGCGCACGTTTCACGCCACCTGATCCAACTCTGTCGCGATCGTGCTCAAAAAAGTTGCCATAAGGTCACGCCATTGACGCAAGACAACGACACTTTGCGCCCTGGAGCACCTCCCGCACTTTCGTGGTGCGCAAAAAAAACCTCTCCCATTGGGAGAGGTTCAAAAATGGATGACGCGATGTCATTCCGAGCAGCATCGAAGCCGGTCTTGGCGCCAACCCTGACCGACCACCGATTCAAAGGGGACGAATGGCATTGCCTTGTCCGTGGAGCCTGAGCGCGACGCGAGAATCCTCGGGCCACTCGTCCTCACCTGTTGGGAGCCTGCCTTCCTGTCTTGCCGACAGACTGACAGGCCCCCGAATTCTTGCTGTCCCGCGCGGCCTTTTGGGTTGATCAATGAGGGATCAAAGGCCGTGCGGGACTCACCAAGCGCTTACTTGGCGGCTTGCATTGCCAGCGCAGTGTCGAGCATACGGTTGGAGAAGCCCCACTCGTTGTCGTACCACGCCATGACCTTGACCAGGCGATCTTCGCTGACGCGAGTGTGATTGCTGTCGAAGGTAGAAGAGTGTGCATCGTGATTGAAGTCGATGGACACCAGCGGCAGCTCGTTGACGGCCAGCACGCTGGAGCCTTCAGCGGCCTTGGCCACGATGGCGTTGATCTCTTCGATGGAGGTATCACGCGACGCGGTGAAGGTCAGATCGACCAGCGACACGTTGATGACCGGCACGCGGATCGCCAGACCATCCAGCTTGCCGTTCAGTTCCGGCAGCACCAGACCCACCGCCGCGGCGGCACCGGTCTTGGTCGGGATCATGGAATGGGTCGCGCTGCGGGCACGGTACGGGTCGGAGTGGTAGACATCCGACAGGTTCTGATCGTTGGTGTAGGCGTGAATGGTGGTCATCAGGCCGTTCTCGATGCCGACTTCATCATTCAGCGCCTTGGCGACCGGCGCCAGGCAGTTGGTGGTGCAGGACGCGTTGGAAACGACCTGGTGCTCGGCCTTCAGCACATCTTCGTTGACGCCGAAGACGACGGTCGCATCGGCGTCGCCGCTCGGCGCGGAGATCAGCACACGCTTGGCGCCGGCTTCGATGTGCTTGGCAGCGGCAGCACGCTTGGTGAACAGACCGGTGCATTCCATCACCAGGTCGATGTCCAGGCTGGACCACGGCAGCTGGGCCGGGTCACGCTCGGCCAGGATGCGGATCTTGTCGTCACCGACGAACAGATTCTCTTCGTCGTGCGAGACGGTCTCGGCGAAACGGCCGTGGACGGTATCGCGGCTCAGCAGGTGAGCGTTGAGCTTCGGATCACCCAGATCATTGATGGCGACGACCTGGATACGATCGTTGTACTGACCTTCATACAGCGCACGCAGCACGTTGCGACCGATGCGACCAAAACCATTGATGGCGACGCGTAATGTCATGACTCAACTCCTGTGGCGTATGGCGGGTGCAGGACCAGACCTGATCCAGGAACGAAAGCCTGCAATGTGTTCCGTGAAATTATCCTACACGCTTTTCCCATAATTTGGCCGAAAGTCGTCCAGTCTTCAAGCAGTTTTTTTGTTAAATTTACCGAATATTCCGAACAAAACCGTTTCTCGAGCGCCATGACGCGCTACTGTAGGCTACCTCGGTAACCGAACGACGCGACACGAGTGAGGCCAGAGGCTTTACACCGCCATCACCACTGGATAGCGTCGCCGGATAGCAGCACGCCCACACAGCGGGAAACGCTTTCTTTCGCCAGCCTCGGCGCCCTGCGCCGCCTGATACATGAGGTAAGAGCATGTCAGTCAACCAGACCGTAGAGCACGTGACCCAGCGCATCATCGACCGCTCCCGCGAACGCCGCGCCGCCTATGAGCAGTTGATGGAAAGCCAGCAGCGCCGCGGTGTACACCGCTCCGAGCTCTCCTGTGGCAACCTGGCGCACGGCTTTGCCGCCTGTGGCGAGACCGACAAGAATCGTCTCAAGCTGATGAACTCGGCCAACCTGGGCATTATTTCGTCATATAACGACATGTTGTCCGCCCACCAGCCGTTCGAGGACTATCCGCGCATCATCAAGGAAGCCGTCCAGGCGATGGGCTCCACCGCCCAGTTCGCCGGCGGCGTGCCCGCGATGTGCGATGGCGTGACCCAGGGTCAGCCGGGCATGGAGCTGTCACTGTTCTCCCGCGATCTGATCGCCATGGCCGCCGCTGTCGGCCTGTCGCACAACATGTTCGATGGCGCCCTGTTCCTCGGCGTGTGCGACAAGATCGTCCCGGGCCTATTCATTGCCGCCGCACGCTTCGGCCACCTGCCGACACTGTTCGTGCCGGCAGGCCCGATGCCCTCCGGCCTGCCCAACAACGAGAAGGCGCGTGTCCGCCAGCTGTTCGCCGAAGGCAAGGTCGGCCGCGATGCGTTGCTGGAAGCCGAGTCCGCTTCCTACCACAGCCCGGGCACCTGCACCTTCTATGGCACCGCCAACTCCAACCAGCTGATGGTCGAGCTGATGGGCCTGCACCTGCCGGGCGCTTCCTTCGTCAATCCGGGCACCCCGCTGCGCGAAGCCCTGACGCGTCACGCCGCCGAGCAGACCATCCGCAACAGCGAAGTCGGCGGCGACTACCGTCCCTTCTATCGCCAGATCGATGCCCGCGCCATCGTCAATGCCATGGTCGGCCTGCTGGCTTCCGGCGGCTCCACCAACCACACCCTGCACCTGGTCGCGATGGCCGGCGCTGCGGGCGTGACCATCACCTGGGATGACTTCACCGAGCTTTCCGCGGTGGTGCCGAGCCTTACGCGCATCTACCCGAACGGCCAGGCCGACATCAATCACTTCCAGGCGGCCGGCGGCATGAGCTTCCTGATCCGTGAACTGCTCAAGGCGGGTCTGCTCCACGACATCCCCACCCAGGACGGTGGCACCCTGGCCGGCTATGTCCGCGAGCCCTTCCTCGAGAACGGCAAGCTGGTCTGGAAGGACGGCCCTACCGACAGCCTCGACGAGGATGTGCTGCGCCCGGTGGCCAACCCGTTCGCCCCGACAGGCGGCCTGACCGTACTGGACGGCAACCTCGGCCGCGGCGTGATCAAGGTCTCTGCCGTCAAGGAAGAGCATCGTCTCGTCGAGGCACCAGTGAAGCTGTTCAGCGACCAGGATGAGATGAAGGCCGCCTTCGAAGCCGGTGAGCTGGAGCAGGACATGGTCGCCGTGGTGCGCTACCAGGGTCCGCGTGCCAACGGCATGCCGGAACTGCACAAGCTGACGCCCTACCTCGGCATCCTGCAGGACCGTGGCTTCAAGGTCGCACTGGTGACGGATGGCCGCATGTCTGGCGCCTCGGGCAAGGTCCCGGCCGCCATTCATATGACACCGGAAGCGCTCGACGGCGGCCCGCTGGCACGCCTGCGCGAAGGCGACGTGGTCCGCCTGGACGCCAATGCCGGCACCCTCACGGCGCTGGTCGATGAAGCCGAATGGGCCGAGCGCGAGGCCGAAACCATCACTCGCGACAGCTATCATCACGGCCTGGGCCGCGAGCTGTTCTCCGGCATGCGCTCACTGGTCGGCGGTGCCGAGGAAGGCGCCTCCAGCTTTGCAGGCTACGGCGACCTGCCGGGCAGCGGCCACGACCTGATGTGATGGGCGCGCCCTGTCACTCTCCTGAGGCACTGACGCAAAGGAAGGATGCCGGACGATGACCCGCGACACCTCCCATCGCCTTGCTCTGGTAGGCGATATCGGTGGCACCAATGCCCGGCTGGCACTTGTCCAGCCGGGCAGCCACACCCTGCAGCACATCCAGACGCTCGCCTGCGCCGAGCATGCCGGACTCGAGGAGGCCATCCAGGCCTACTATCGGATGCTGGGCCTGTCAGAGGCCGAGCAACCCGTCGAGGCCTGCCTGGCCTTCGCCTGCCCCGTGCATGATGAACGCGTCAGCATGACCAACAATCACTGGACGTTTCTCAAGCGCGAGGTGCGCGAATCATTGAGGCTTGAGCGCTTCAAGTGCCTGAATGATTTCACCGCCATGGCGCTGGGCGTGCCCCACATCGAGGCCAGCGAACGTCTGGCCATCGGTGAGGAGCTCACCGAAGGTAATGGCGATGCGGCCTCGCCACGACTGGTGATCGGCCCCGGCACCGGCCTGGGTGTGGCGGGTCTGGTGCGCGGCACCCACAACTGGATTCCGCTCGCGACCGAAGGGGGGCATGCAAGCTTCGCCCCCACCGACGAGATCGAGGATGGTCTGCTCGGCATCTTCCGCCGTCGCCATGGTCGCGTCTCGGTGGAGCGCCTGCTGTGTGGCCAGGGCATGCTCGAGATCTATCAGGCCCTGGGCGAGCTGCGTCAGCAGGAATCACCGCTGGCATGCGCCGCTGACGTCAGCCAGGCAGCACATGAGCACCTGCATCACGATGAACCGCAGAATGCTCTCGCCTTTGATGCCGTGATGCGCTTCATGAAGATTCTTGGCGCGGTCGCCGGCGATGCAGCACTCACGCTGGGGGCGCGTGGCGGGGTCTATCTGTGCGGTGGCGTGCTGCCGCGCAACCTGGATCTGCTGATGCGCAGCGATTTCCGCCACGCCTTCACCGACAAGAATCGTCTGAGCCGTTACAATGCCGCGATACCCACCTGGGTGGTGACCGCGCCGTGGACCGGCCTGCTGGGCGCCGCCGAGGCTCTGCACAATGAAGAGGTGGCATGATGCACCGCCACCTCCTGAACCATCGAGGTAGCTCGAGATGATCCCCGAAAGTCTGCGCGCACTGATCGCCGACACCGCTGGCCAACGCACTGTCGAATGGCAGGGCCGCTCGCTGTTGATCCTCAACCAGGAGTGGGGCGAGCTGGTGGTCTGCCACCAGGGGGCTCAGGTGCTGCACTATCAGCCGACGGGCGACTCTCCCTGGCTGTGGGTGACGGAAACGCCCGCCGCCCTGCCGGGCAGCATTCGCGGCGGCATTCCGCTGTGCTGGCCCTGGTTCGCGGATGAGTTCCCCGAGGGCGAAAGCGAACTGCACGGCCCCGCTCGCAAGGCCGACTGGCGCATCGATGCGGTGGACGAGGAAGAGGAAGGCGTCGAGATCCATGCTTCACCGGTCTCAGCGCTGCACGCCGCCCTCTCTCCGCGTGTGGTGATCTTTGCCAGCCGCCGCTTCCTCAAGGTCGAGCTGATCACGGAAAACCGTGGCGAGGCCCCGATCAAGATGACCGGCGCGCTGCATACCTACTTCGCAGTGGCGAATGCCTTCGAGTGTCGCGTCACCGGTCTGGCCGGCGCCAGCTACCTGGACAAGCGCCAGGACTTCTCGCGCTTCGACCAACAGGGCGAACTGGGCGTGCGTGGCCCGCTGGACCGCATCTACCAGACCAGCCAGATTCAGGTGCTCGAGGACGGCAAGCGTCAGCTGCGCATCGCCAAGCAGGGCTCTGACTCCACGGTGGTCTGGCATCCCGGGGACGCGCCGCCGGCCGACACCGGCGTCGAGAATGCGCGCAGCTTCCTGTGTGTCGAGACCGCCTGCACGCGCCTCGATCCGGTCTGGCTGCCGCCGGGCGCTCAGCATCTGCTGGCTCAGCACATCTCACCGCTGAGCGGTGATGAGACGAGCGGCAAGTGAATGACAGCCGGCCACGCGGCTCACGGCGTGGCCGGCACCTTGCGCACCTTGTCGACCAACCGAGAGCGCTCAGCGCCTGAATCGTGTCATCGACACGACTCCCGGCTGACAGTGACTCTCGTCTCACCTGCAAGCGTGCGTCGGGCCGCCACAGAATGCGACCCGCCCCGATGAACTTCAACAACCCATACGATGGACACTTCCATGCTGCAATTGACCCGTAGTGTTTCCTGGCAGGCGCTGACCCGGCTGGGCGAGGTGACCCGCAACGACCGCATCCGCGATTACTTCGCTGCGGATCCCAAGCGCTTCGAGAAGATGAGCCTGCGCGTCGGCGGCCTGTTTCTCGACTACTCCAAGCACCACATCTCCGATGAGGTGATGGAGGCGCTGGTCGAACTGGCTGAGCACTCTGCACTCGTTCAACGTCGCGCGCAGATGTTCTCCGGCGACATCATCAACGTCACCGAGAATCGCCCGGTGCTGCACACCGCACTGCGCAGCCAGACCAACACGCCGGTCATCGTCGATGGCAAGGACGTGATGCCGGAAATCCACAAGACGCGCGAGCAGATCCGCGCCTTCTCGGAAGCCGTGCGCAGCGGTGAGTGGAAAGGCTACGACGGCCAGCGGATTCGTGACGTGGTCAACATCGGCATCGGCGGCTCTGATCTGGGCCCCAACATAGCCTGCCGTGCGCTGCTCAAGCATCGCCACCCGGAAATCAATTTCCACTTCGTCTCCAACGTCGATGGCAACCACATCCAGAAGGTGCTCAAGCGCCTGGATCCGGCCACCACGCTGTTCATCGTCTCCACCAAGACCTTCTCCACCCAGGAAACCCTGCTCAACGCCAAGACGGCGCGCCGCTGGTTCCTGGAGCACGCCGGTCAGGACGCCGACGTCGGCGCCCACTTCGTCGCGGCTTCCACCAACCGCAAGGCGGCCAAGGAATTCGGCATTCGCGAAGAGAACGTCTTCGAATTCTGGGCCTGGGTTGGCGGTCGCTACTCCATGTGGTCTTCCATCGGCCTGCCCATCGCCCTGTCCATCGGCTATGAAGGCTTCATGGAGCTGCTGGAAGGCGCCCATGAGATGGACCAGCACTTCATCAATGCGCCGATGGCCGAGAACATGCCGGTCCTGATGGCGCTGATCGGCATCTGGTACATCAACTTCATGGGTGCCGAGACCCAGGCCATCGTGCCTTACGACCAGGCCCTGCATCAGCTGCCCGCCTTCCTGCAGCAGCTGGACATGGAATCCAACGGCAAGTCGGTCGACATCTTCGGCCGTCCGGTGGACTACAAGACCGGCCCGATCGTCTGGGGCGAGACCGGCTCCAACGGTCAGCATGCCTTCTTCCAGCTGCTGCACCAGGGCACGCGCTACGTGCCCATCGACTTCATCGCCTCGCTGAAGCCGGAGCCGGGCACCGAAGAGCACCACTTCGCACTGATCACCAACATGCTGGCGCAGGCCAACGCCTTCATGGAAGGCAGCCAGGATGGCAGCAACCTCGATCCGCACTACAATTGCCCGGGCAACCGCCCGTCGAGCACCCTGCTGCTGGATGAGATGACCCCGCGCAATCTCGGCGCACTGATCGCCCTCTACGAGCACAAGGTCTTCGTGCAGGGCGTGATCTGGAACATCAACTCCTTCGACCAGTGGGGCGTGCAGCTCGGCAAGCGCATCGCCGGGGAAATCAGCGCGCGTATCGATACCGACGTGAAGGCCTTCGATCCGTCCACCCAGGGACTGCTGTCGCTGGTCCGCGAGCACTTCCCTGCCGGTGGCACCACCCAGGCGGATGACAGCAACGACAAGCCGGGCAAGAAAGCCAAAGGCTCCACGACGACCACTCGCAAGGAAAGCTCCTCCTGATGACTCCGGTAATCGCGTTCGGCGAAGCGCTCGTCGACATGCTCTCCAACAAGCTCGGCGGCCAGGCCGTCGAGCAGGAAACCTTCACGCCCTACGCGGGCGGCGCACCGGCCAACGTCGCGGTGGCCTGTGCCCGCCTCGGCCTGCCGAGCCACTTCGTCGGCATGCTGGGTCAGGACAGCTTCGGTGACTTCCTGCACGACGAACTGAGCGCTCATGGCGTGCAGATGGAACACGTCAAGCGCACCAGCCATGCGCGCACCGCGCTCGCCTTCGTGTCTCGCGATGAAGAGGGTGAACGCCGCTTCGACTTCTATCGTCCGCCGGCCGCCGACCTGCTGTTCCGTCCGGAGCACGCCGGGCCTGAGCTGTTCGCGACTCCCGCCATCTTCCACCTGTGCAGCAACAGCCTGACCGACGCCGGCATCGCGGACACCAGCTTCGTGCTGGCGTCACGCGCGCGTGCTGCAGGCTCTCTGGTCAGCGTGGATGCCAATCTGCGCCACAACCTGTGGCCGAACCAGCAGGTTGATGTGGCATTGGTCACACGCCTGCTGGACAACGCTGACATCCTCAAGCTGTCCCAGGAAGAGGTCGAAGCCCTGACCGACAATCAGCCACAGACTGAATGGCTTGAAGCGCGCCTGAAAGCCGGTGTGCGCCTGATCGTGCTGACCGATGGGCCGGGCGTGATTCGTGCCCTGGTACGCAAGCAGAGCAGCGAGATCGAGACGGTCAGCATCACGCCGCCCTCCGTCAAGGCTGTCGATACCACTGCCGGGGGTGATGCCTTCATCGGGGGCTTCCTGTCAGCCCTCAGCGAAGCCGGCATCAATGCCGACAACCTGAGCGACTGGTGTGAAGACGAAAGTCACCTGAATGCTGCCCTGCAGCGTGCGGCGTCCTGCGGTGCCTTCGCCGTGACACGTCCGGGCGCCTATTCGGCACTGCCGACACGCGACGATCTCAGTGCCATGAAGTGATGGTGGGATAATGCCGCTGAGCAGCCCTGTATCAGTGCTATCTCCTTGCTGAGACAGGTATGACAAAAAGCCCCTTTGATCATCAGATCAAAGGGGCTTTTTCGTGACAGGACACTCCATGCTGATGCGCTGACCCTCTGTCTTGTACCCGGCAATGAGTCAGTCATCTCTCAAGATACAGGCGTAAAAAAGCCGGCCCCGAGGAACCGGCTTTCGTTAGCTTGCTAGACGATTGAAGACGTCTTAGAAACCGTAGTAGATGCCGACTGCAGCGCTATCACCATCGTCACCGGCACGATCATACTGCACATACTCTATGAAGGTATACATTGCAGAAGAAATATTGTAAGTCACACCCAAATTGAATTCATTATACGTATGATCGTCACCATCGCCGCCATCTCGATCTGCATTAATATATTGATATGCATTAGCCTCAGCATCGACATACTGGTAGGCACCGTATACATCACCCATGCCATAGCCGTAACGGGCACCAATGCCATAGTAATCAACATCAGCATTTTCTACATCAGCGTCAAAGCGCTCGGCCTTGACGGCAATACGCAGGGCATCGACAGTGTACTGACCAGTGATACCATACTGCTCACCGATATCACCTTGGCTGTTGTTTGCACCGTCATCAGGAGTAGTATCGAGGCCATCGAACTGACCCAGATCGTCATACACGGCAGCGATGGAGAAACCACCGATGGTGTACTTGGCACCAGCGAAGAAGGACGCTTGGTTTGAATCGGTGACGTTCTCGTCTTCGCCATCGCCTTCGAAGTTGGAACCGACGGCGAACTGCATACCACCCATGACAGGAGACATGTACTGCAGTTTGTTGCCCTCCTTGACGGAACTACTACCAGAAATCTGGGAGCTGGAGTCAGACAGGTCGAAGTATTCGTTGTTGGAGATCGGATCCTGGATCCAGTCATCCATCAGCTGGTCCCAGGAACCGATACGCGCGTCACCGAAGGAACCCTTGGCACCGACGTAGGACTGGTCGCCATTGTTCAGGCCATTGCCGCCACCCTTGGATTCATCAGCATCATATTCCCACTCGGCCTTGAAGTAACCGACGATGTCGTCGTTGATCTTGTGCTCACCCTTGGCACCGAAGGTAGAGCCGTTATCACCCAGCTCACTTTCAGCATCCTCTCCAAGCCTATCATCATAAGCATAAACCAGCTGAATGTTGCCGTAGATGTCCAGCTTGGTACCGTCCTGGTTGTAGACAGTAGCAGCGGATGCAGAAGTAGCAGCCAGGGCAGCAGCGCCGGCGATGGCAGTAGCCAGAAGTGTCTTTTTCATCGCGATAGTTCCTTAACTAGCGTTAACTGTTCGATCGTGTCTGCCGATGGCAGTGGCCGAGGTTCCGGGCGCTTGATGACGCCTCTAAAACTCTGTGGCCTAGTTATTATCCAATGCTCGCAGGGAAACCATATACCGGGCTTTCAGGATGTGCAACAGAAAAAAACACTGTTTTCGATCACCACTCCTGAACCTATCCATCGGTCGGTTGTCTGGCGTGAGCATACTCTAGGGCTCAAGAATGAAGGATTCATGACAACCATGCGTCTTGACGCGGATTCCTGCATCACCGAGCGCATCGCTGAGCGTTAATATCGGGTTCATTGTGGAAAAACCTCGTTTGCGACAAAAGTCGCAGAACAAATACCCGTCAACTGCTGTGCTTGTCTGATGCCAAGTTGTGGTTTCCTCTCAGCTTTATCTTCATGAAAGGCACCGTCCCTGTGCCAATGATTCATTCATGAGTCTGCTATCAAGATCGCCATCAAGCTTGGTCATCAAATCCAGTCAACAAGCCCAGTCGCCCTCCCTGCCATCAAGCTCTGTCATCAATCAATCTTTCCATTGCACCTTGTCAGAAGGTAGTGATCCTCAACTGCTCAACCAGTTGGGCAGGAACAGCGAGATAGCCGGCACGTAGGTGATCAACACCAGGAACAGCAGCAACAGCGACAGCCACGGCAATGCTGCCCGAATGACCCAGGTCATCGGCTTGCCGGTGATCCCCGCCGTCACGAAGAGATTCAGCCCCACGGGGGGTGTCAGCATGCCGATCTCCATGTTGACCACCATGATGATGCCGAGATGGATCGGATCGATCCCCAGCTGCGTCGCGATGGGGAACAGGATAGGCGCCATGATCAGCAGGATGGCCGAGGGCTCCATGAAGTTGCCCGCCGCCAACAGCAGCAGATTCATCACGATCAAGAAGCCCCACGCCGGCAGTCCCCAGCCGATGATGGTTTCGGCGATGGTGTGTGGAATGCGCTCCGTGGTCAGTACATGCGCGAACAGCATCGCGTTGGCGATGATGAACAGCAGCATCATCGAGACGCGCGCGCCATCCAGTACCACCTTCTTGACCTCCTGATCGGTGAAGGACCCCAGAAGCCCGGCAGGTACCTGCCATAGCGCGCGCAACCCCGCACTCCCCCAGGCTTCGTTGCCCTTGCGCCACGGCACGTTCTTCAACGGCCCCATGTCGCGATAGCCCACCACGGCGATGAACCAGGCATACACCGTGGCCACGGCCGCGGCTTCGGTGGGGCTGGCCACGCCGCCATAGATCGAGCCCAGCACGATGAAGATCAACATCAGACCGCCCATGGCGATCAGGCCGGAGCGCGCAAGCACCCGTACGCCGGGGAAAGGCTGCGCCGGCAACTTCTTGATCCGCGCCGCGATATAGATGGCGACCATCAGGATACCGCCCATCAGAAGCCCCGGAATCAGGCCGGCCATGAACATCTTGGCCGCCGAGACTTCCGTGGCGGCGGAATACACCAGCATCACGATGGACGGTGGAATCAGGATGCCCAGTGTCCCCGCATTGGTGATTACGCCTGCCGCGAAGGACTCGGTATAGCCCTGGCGCACCATGCCCGCGATCACGATGGAGCCGATCGCCGCCACCGTGGCCGGAGAGGAGCCGGACACGGCGGCAAACAGCATGCATGCCAATACGGAAGCCATCGCCAGCCCACCGCGCACGTGGCCGATGGCATCGGTGGCAAAAGTGATCAGGCGACGTGCCACGCCACCGGTCGAGAGAAAGGTGCTGGAGAGAATGAAGAACGGGATCGCCAGCAGGGTGTAGTGATGCGACAGGGCTTCGAACAGCTTGATCGCCACCGACCCCAGTGAGTCACTGGAAAACAGCAGGATCGTGGTGACGCTCGAGAAGCCCAGCGCAAAGGCGATCGGCATGCCGAGAAAGATGCCGCCGAACAGCAGCGCAAACAGAGTGGCTATGGTCATCGTGGTGTTCCCTGATCACTGTCACGGCCAGCATCGCCGTTGTCTTGGCCATCCGGCTCATCCGACTGCACCAGATGCATGCTGTCCTCGCCTTCGTCATGAAAGCCGAAGCCACTGGCATCGCCACGAATCACCTTCCAGCCCAGTACCGCAAAGCGCAGCATCAGCAGCAACATGGCAATGGGCAGAATAGTGAGGGCGTACCACTTGGGAATCGCGATGTCCTCAAGCTCGATGCCGATCATCTTCATCAGCGAGAGATATTCATAACTGCCGACCAGCAGCATCACGCAGTACGCCATGCAGATCGCCAGCGCCAGCAAGGTCGCCACGCGCTGCCAGAGCATCGGCAGCATCTTGACCACGACATCCACGCCGATGTGCGCGCCCTGCTTGACGCCCCAGGAAACGCCAATCAGCACGAACCAGCCCGCCAGATACAGCGTGGCTTCCTGTGACCAGCTGATGCCGGTATTGAAGACGAAGCGCAACACCACCTCGACGAAGACCAGCAGCACCATCGCTACCAGCAGCAGCGAGAACAGCGTCTCTTCTGCCTTGTGAAGCCATCGTAGTGCCATGGCAAAAATCCTCATGTCGCTCAAGGACACTTGCCCCACACGAGATCGCCGATGTCCTAGCGCTCAAGATGGGGCAAGTGATGGATGGCCTGATGGCTTACTGGTTGGCAGCTTCCGCGGCGTCGACGATGTCCTGACCGATGTCGTCGGCAAACTCGCCCCATACCGGCTTCATGGCGTCGACCCACTGCTGACGCTGGGCATCGTCGAGCGTGATGATCTCGCTCTGACCGGAATCGAGGATGGCCTGCTTGGCCTCCATGTTCTTGGCTTCGGAGAGCTGGTTGCCGTAGACGATGGCCTCATCGAGCGCCGACTTGACCTCACTACGCACGTCATCCGGCAGGCCATTCCAGAAGCGCGCCGAGGACACCACCATGTAATCCAGCACGCCGTGGTTGGATTCGGTGATGTACGGCTGCACCTCGAAGAACTTCTGGGAGTAGATATTGGAGTAGGTATTCTCCTGGCCGTCGATGGCCTTGGTCTGCAGCAGGATGAAGACCTCGGAGAACGGCTTCTTCAGCGAGACGGCATCCACCGCGTCAAACTGGGCCTCGAGCACATCGGAGGTCATGATGCGGAATTTCTTGCCGTCGGCATCCTCCGGTGTCTTGAGCGGCGATGACGCGGACAGCTGCTTCATGCCGTTATGCAGATAACCGAGCCCCACCAGCCCCTTGGATTCCAGCGACGTCAGCAATGACTGGCCCGTCTCGCTGCTCTGGAAGCGCTCGACAGCGCCCATGTCCTTGAAAAGGAAGGGCAGATCGAAGACCTGCAGCTGATCGGTATATTTCTGGAACTTGGACAGTGACGGCGCGGCCAGCTGCACATCGCCCAGCAGCATGGCTTCCAGCACCTTGTCGTCCCCGTACAGCTGCGAACTGGGGTAGAGCTCGACTTCCACCTTGTCGCCCAGACGCTCCTCTACCAGTTGCTGGAATTTCTTGCCCATCTGGCCCTTGGGGGTATTTTCCGCCACCACATGGGAGAACTTGATGGTGATCGGGTCGGCCATGGCCGTCGCTGAGGCAAGCAGGATGGCAGCACTCAGGGCGGTCAGGGCTGGCTTGATAAGGCGCATGGCGAATCCTCTTGAATTGCGGATATTGTTGGTCTTGTAGGGCATTCGATATCCCGTCTGCGCGGCTCCGGCACGAAGCCGCGCAGAGGTGCGGCGCGAGCAGGGATAGCCGAGACACTGCGAGCATTGCGCCACAGCCGCCAGATAGACGAGACAATCCAGACAATTCAACAAGTTGAAGACGCACACTCGCGCACAAGTGAGCCGAATTCCGCGGGCCGCTGGCGATTTGTTAGGAGCTGTGCGGATTTCCGCCCATCAACGACAAGGCCCCTGTGCGGGAATCCGCACAGGGGCCTTATCTGTTAGCACCGATCATGGTCGACCGAGCGCCTTCACCAGCTGTCACACCACCTGCCAACACACTCTCAGGGACGGTGCTCAGGGACTGTGTTCAGGGACGATGCTTGGTCATCAGCTCGCTGAGCTTGTGGCTGATGCGCTGATCGGTCGCCTGCTCTTCACGCGCCTTCTGCTGACGCGTCAGCTCATCGAGCTGCTGACGGGCATGGCGTGCCTCATCTTCCGTCACGGCACCCACCGACTGGCCCGAGAGGTCCACCCGTTGTGTGCCCGCCCGTACCGCCTTCAGATACCGCGGCAGATGGACATAACCCGCCAGCGCGCGCCGCACCAGCTTGTCATCCCATGGCTCGTTTTCCAGCAGCTCGATATGGATGCCGATCTTCAGCGGCCGGGTATGGCCCTTGAAGAAGGTATCCGGATAGCGCTTGTACCACTGCTTGAGCAGCGCATGAGGAGAAGGCGCCGACTCAGGCTGAGAAGCCTGCTGTGCTTGCGGGGCCTCGCCCTGCTCGGCCTCGTTCTGCTGCTGCGCTTCCTGCTCCTGCGGCACCTGAGCTTGCGGCGTTTGAGCTTGCGACATCTGGGCTTGCGACGCCTGAGCCTCGGACGAATCAGCAGCCGTCGTTGTCTGCGCGTCAGCTGCCGGCTGACTCACGTTCAGGCGCTCTGAGGCCAGGCGTTCCGCCTGCGCCTCCTGCTGCGCTACCAGACCCGACTCCGCATTCGTGGAGGATTGCGGCGCAGAAGCCTGCTCAGCCAGTTCGCGCAATTGCGCATCACGCGCCAGCAACGCCTCATTCACCGCGCTTAACTGCGCCTGCTGCTCCTGCAGTGTCTGGCGCGCCGCCGCGAGCTGCTCAGCGAGCAGCTCACGCTCATGACGCTCCGCGGCCAGTGCACGCTCGGCTTCTGCCAGGGCATGCTGATGCGCATCGGCATCTGCCGTGGCTGCAGACGCCGCCTGCTGCTCCAGCTGGGCCAGCGCATCGCGCAGGCGGGCATTTTCCGACTCCAGGGCCGCACGGGCCTGGCGCTCTGTGTCACGCTGCTGTCGCTGTGTGTCGGCTTCATGTTCAAGCGCAGAATACAGCGCTTCGAGGCGATCCATCGTCAAGGCCTGAGCCTCCCTTGCACGCTATGGGCAGTTCCGTTTGGCACCAGTCTGTGTCAGTACCTGCTGACTGTAAAGGTCACGCCGGCCAGCCAGTGGCTCAGACGTCGCGGCGCTCGAAGCGCACGAAGTCATAGGCCGGCAGGCCCTCACCACTCTCCCCCGGGACGCGCTGCGCTTCCTGCCAGCTCGCATCCAGCGCCGGGAAATGGGCATCGCCCTCGATCTCGACCGCAACCTCGGTGAGATAGAGGCGCGTCGCCACCGGCAGCGCCTGGGCGTAGATCTGACCGCCACCGATCACCATGATCTCATCCACGCCTTCGATCATCGCGTGGTGGTCCGCCATGCTCAGCGCGGCGGCCAGGTCACTGCAGACCCGCACGCCATCGTGACTGAACTCGCTGTCACGCGTGACCACGATGTTGAGGCGGTTGGGCAGCGGCCTGCCGATGGAGGCGAAGGTCTTGCGCCCCATGATCACCGGCTTGCCCTGGGTGACATGCTTGAAGAACTTCAAGTCTTCCGGCAGGTACCACGGCAACTGGTTGTCGACGCCGATCACGCGGTTGACCGACATGGCGGCAATCATCGCGACGGGCACGACGGTGTCAGCCGCCGCCGTCAGCGGAGAGAATTCATTATCACTCATACAGCCACCTGCGCCTTGATATGCGGATGGGATTCATAGCCTTCGATGGCAATGTCATCGAAGGTGAAGTCGAACAGATCCGTGACTTCCGGATTCAACACCAGCTGCGGCAGCGCCAGCGGCTCACGCGCCAACTGCTCACGCGCCTGCTCGAGATGATTGCTGTAAAGGTGGGCATCGCCGAGGGTGTGGATGAACTCGCCCGGCTTGAGACCACACACCTGCGCGACCATCTGGGTCAGCAGCGCATAGCTTGCGATGTTGAACGGCACGCCGAGGAAGATGTCCGCGCTGCGCTGATAGAGCTGGCAGGACAGGCGACCATCGGCGACGTAGAACTGGAACAGCGCATGACAGGGCGGCAGCGCCATCTCGTCCACCAGCGCCGGGTTCCAGGCCGAGACCATCAGCCGGCGCGAATCCGGGTTGGTCTTGATCTGCTCGATCAGCTGGCTGATCTGGTCGACGGAACCGCCTTGCGGGTTCGGCCAGCTGCGCCACTGGTAACCGTATACCGGCCCGAGGTCGCCATTCTCATCGGCCCACTCGTCCCAGATACGCACGCCGTTTTCCTTCAGGTAGGCGATGTTGGTATCGCCCTTCAGGAACCACAGCAGCTCGTGGATGATAGAGCGCAGGTGCAGCTTCTTGGTCGTGACCAGCGGAAAGCCTTCGGCCAGATCAAAGCGCATCTGGTGACCGAAGACACTCAGGGTGCCGGTGCCGGTGCGATCGCCCTTTTGTGTGCCGTTTTCCAGCACATGGCGCATCAGATCTAGATAGGGTTGCATGGTGGCGAGTCCGTACGGCGTGTCAGAGGCTGGCGCGGCGAGCGGAGCCGTGGATCGCCCTGCGCCAGCCTCTTCATGAATTCGAATCGTTCACTTGACGATATTTGACGCTGCCAGATACGCAAGAACGCGGCCCGATGGCCGCGTTCTTGCGTATCTGGCAGGGGGCCAGTTTACACCGAATGCCCCCTGTATTCACGCCTGCATTGCCCCTCAGGAGGCGCGATGCACCGGCGGCTGCGCCACTTCCTGACCGCGCGACCAGGCCATCAACAGCAGCCCGAACAGCACCATCGGCAGCGACAGCAGCTGGCCCATGGTCAGCCAGTCGAAGGCGATGAAGCCGAGCTGGGAGTCCGGCTGACGGAAGAATTCGGTAATGAACCGGAAACAGCCGTAGCAGAGCAGGAACAGACCGGAGATCAAGCCCTTCTGGCGCGGTTCACGCGAGACGAACCACAGGATGGCGAACAGCGCGACGCCTTCCAGTGCAAACTGATAGAGCTGCGAGGGATGACGCGGCTCCGGCCCGTAGAGCGGGTAGACCATGCCCCAGGAGACATCGGTGATGCGCCCCGGCAGCTCCTGATTGATGAAGTTGCCCAGCCGCCCTGCGCCGAGGCCGATCGGCACCATCGGCGCGATGAAATCGGTCAGCTGGAAGAAGGTCAGCTGATGGCGACGCGCGAACATCAGCATCGCGATCAACACGCCCAGCAGGCCGCCATGGAAGCTCATGCCGCCATCCCAGACCTTGAAGATCCACACCGGGTCCGCCAGCAGCTTGTCGAAGCCATAGAAGAGCGCATACCCCAGGCGGCCACCCAGCACCACACCCAGGGCGCCGAAGAAGATCAGGTCGCCTACCGCGTCCTGACTCAGGCCGACGCGTGCGCGACGTGCTCGTGCCAGCCCCCAGGCCGCCGCGAAACCGATCACGTACATCAACCCGTACCAATGAATCTTGAAGGGCCCCAGCGCCAGCGCCACGGGGTCGATCTCAGGATATTGCAACATGTGAAAACCTTGAATGAGGAAGTCGGGCTCTACCAACGCACTGGGCGATGCAGTCATCGCCTCTCAGGCGGGCAGAGCATAACAGTCAAAGCATGAACACGACCTGCCTGAGGCAGCGTATTCCCGCTCACGCCAGCAGAAACCGCAGTCCGACGACGACCAGGATCAGCGCGAACAGGCGCTTGAGCAGCAGGGCCGGCAAGGCATGCGCCAGCCGCGCCCCGAGGCGCGCAAACGGCACGGACGCCAGCACGATGCCCAGCCACGCCACCCAATGGACATAGCCGATGGCGTGCTCCGGCAGATTGGGAGCATGCCAGCCAACCACGATGTTGGTCAGTGCGGCGGTCAGCGCGATGGGAAAGCCTGCCGCGGCGGCGGTCCCTACGGCTTCGGTCATGCGCGCCTGCCAGCTGGAGAGCATCGGCACCATCACCGTGCCGCCACCGATGCCGAACAGCGAGGAAATCACGCCGACGGTACTGCCGCCCACGAACTGGCCGACCCGTCCGGGCGCCTGGGCCATCTGGCCCACCTTGAGATCCAGCCCGAGCTTGGCCGCCACCAGCAGCACGAAGACGCCGAAGGCCAGCTTGAGCGTCTCACCGCTCAACTCACTGGCCAGCACCACGCCCAGCCCGGTGCCGACCACCAGCCCCGGCAACAGGCGTTTGAGCCAATCGAGGCGCACCGCACCGCGCTCATGATGTGCCCGTGCCGACGACAGCGAGGTCACCACAATGGTGGCCAGCGAGGTGCCGATCGCCAGGTGCATCAACACCTCCGGCGCGACGCCTTGCAGCACGAAGGCCGCGGCCAGCACCGGCACGATGACAAGCCCTCCGCCGATCCCGAACAACCCCGCAATCATGCCGGCGACTGCGCCCAACAAGGGATACCACCACCACATACCCGACTCCTTTCATGCTGCATTGTGGTGACTGTCTGCCGAGAGTGGCCCGGGCCTCCCAGCGCCATGACCGTCAGCCGTCTGTTGATACTGGACCTTCGCCGCTGCCAGACGCGCGTGGTGTCAGCGTCACGTCAGGCAGCCACATGCTGACCTTGTCGATCAGCGCCTGTGGCCGATAGGGCTTGCCCAGATAATCATCCAGCCCGGCGGCGAAGAAGCGCTCGCGATCGGCTTCACTGGCATTGGCGGTCAGCGCGATGATGACACTGCGCCGCTCACTGCCGGCGGCGGCTTCCTGCTCGCGCCAGCGCTGGCTGACACTGACGCCATCCATGCCGGGCATGAAGATATCCATGAACACCAGCGCGTAGAAATGCTGTCCACGTGCGGCCAGTGCCTCTTCGCCGCTGCTGGCGGTATCGACCAACAACCCCTGACGACCGAGCACCGTGCGCGCCAGCATCGCATTCACCGGCCCGTCATCGACCACCAGAATGCGGGTTTCGGTCGGCTTGCCCGGCCATGTCATCGGCAGCAGGATTTCCAGCGCCTGCTCATCCTCCAGGTTGATCTGGCGATAGCTGCCGCCCAGCTCATCGATCAAGCGCCGCGCCATGACAAGGCTCGAGGGCGATTGATGACCGATATCGAGCCCGACATGTCCACGCAGCTCGAGCCGCAGGCAACAACAGCCAGCGCCCTCGTCCTCTGAGCCCTCTGCAGAGAACGCCGCATCGCGACAGGCCGGCAGCTCACAGGCTTGCTGCAGCTCAAGCAGCAGAGATTGATGACTGGCGCTTTCGTGACGCATGCAGCCTTCCGCCAGATGCTCGAACAGCTGCGCGAGGCGGCGCACATCACCGCGCAATGCCTCCGGCATCGGCCCCAGCTGCCACTCGAAGGGGCAGCCGACATCATGATGGCGCTGCTGCATGTCCTCGAGCAGCGCCCCCAGCGTCTCGGTTGGCGAGAAGTCATTCTCTTCCAGCGGCGTTCGTACCACTTCCTCGCGCTCGGTCAGGGCGTCCAGCAGTTGCGCCACGCTGTCGAGGCGGCCCTGCAGCAGGCTGAGCTCGGCATCCTCGATATGACGCTCACGCCTGAGCTGACCAAGCTTGCGCACCAGGCCTTGCAACGGCGGCGTCAGCTCAGCGTGCAGCATGTCCAGATAATCACTCTTCAGACGCGCCTCTTCGCGGGCACGGTCACGCGCGACCAGCAACTGCTGGCTGGCCTGATCGTGCTCTGACTCATCGATCATCACGCCGAGCACCTGCGCCGGGTCATTGTTGAAGCGACACAGCTCCAGGCGCATGCGCCGCATGCGCCCCTCGGCGTCATGTACCCGGAGTTCACGACTGCTGGGCACGCTGGGGTTGGGCTCCAGCATCAGCAAGCTGCCCACCGACCGGCCCAGCGCCTCATGCAATACCAGCCCGAACAGCTTCTCGAAGGCCGGGTTGGCCATCGCCAACAGTCCATGGCGCATCACGAAGGCCGGCAGCGGCAAGGCATCCAGCTCATGGCCGCGACCACGACGCAGCAAGGCCACGGCCCCACGGTGACGCCGCAGGATGTCATCCGCCGGATAGGCCTGCCGCCCCACCGGCGGGTACTCCTCCATCACCTCACCATTCTCGATACGCTCGCTCTGGCGCGCCAACCACTCCAAGGGCTGCCCCAGGCGCTGATCCATGCGCCTGAGGCGCCATTGCAAGATGAGCATGACGACGGCAAACACCAGCAGCAGCGCGCCACCACTGCCCAGCAACAGGGTCAGCAGCGGCACCTGGCCGGGCACCTCGAGTCGCGTGCTGGACACCAGGCGCCAACCAGTGACCGGCAAGCTGTCCCACACCACCACCTGAGTCCCGTGCGGGTCGTCCAGCGTGGCGCCACGCAGGCTGGTATCCATCGCGCGGGCGATATCCGCGGGCAGCTCCTGGGAATGGCCGTCGCCGACATTGCTGCTGGCCGCCCAGACGTTCAGGTGGTCATCGACCAGCCAGAAGGCATCCGAGGGAGCATGCCCCGGTAGCAGCAGGCGCGCCTCCATCTGCGGCAGCGCGAGATCCAGCCCGACACGCGCCTTCTGGCCATTGCTGAGAGAGACCTCCGCCAGCGCCGTGATCTGCGGCAGACCGGCAGGCCCCGGATGCGGCGGTAGCCAGACCACGCGCGCCGCACCATTGTCGGTGTTCTCGGCAAGCTGACGCACGGTGTCCGGCAGCACCCCGGTGTAGGGCATGAAATCGCTGCCCGGCGCGAAGGCGTCCAGCACGTTGAACCAGGGATAGAGCATGACCATGCTGTTATCGAGGCTCACGAACAGGCGTGAGATCAGGGGGTCCGACGAGTAGAGGTCCGACAGCAGCCACTGCATATGCATCAGTCGCCGCCCGGCGTCGCGATCCTCATCGATCAACGGCCCTGCGAATTCGCCGTAGAGTGCGCCCCCCCCACGCGATACCGGTCTGAACAGCTGGCCCTGCTCGGTGAGCGAGAACTGGTACAGGCCATCGTCATAGGCGCTGTTCCCGTTGGCCCCGAAGTCGAGATGGCGCCGTGCGTAGCGCGCCAGAATCTGCAGGCGACGCTGCTGGGTTTCCAGGCGCTCGCTGACCAGCGCCGTGGCCAGCGCATGCTCCTGCCTGAGCTCCCCCAGCGCGGTATCGACGGCAGCATGCTGCGTGCTGTCCCAGACCACGGCGGCCCCGACCAGAAAGCTCAACGCCACCGCCAGCTCCGCCAGCAGCAGCGGGCCAGCCGTCAGCCGAATCATGCGCGCCCAGACCTTCTCCAGGCCACTGGCGGAATTCTGAGCATTCGAAGCCATCGCCGCCGCAGGCGGTGGCTCGACAGAGGAAGCACGGCGCGAGAACATGATCTGAAAGCATCCTGTAGGTGAGGCGTCGGCAAGCCCGACCGCTGACCAGCGCAAGCTGTCGAGACAAAGCAGCAGCATACGCAAGCCGCCGTCAGGCGTCATGCAGTGCCAGCGTGACAGAGGCGCTATTTTCTCCCGACCCCCTGATGGAGTGGCGACATGTGCCTGATGGCATTTGACTGGCAACCGGACTCGCCGCAGGGCGAATGCCTGCTACTGATCGGCAACCGGGATGAGTTTCACGCACGCGCCACCGCCGGGCTCTGCGTGTGGCCGGATGGTGTCCTGTGCGGCGGACGCGACCTGGTGGCCGGCGGCGGCTGGCTGGTCATGCACCCCGCCGGCAGCCTCGCCACGCTGACCAATGTGCGCCAGCTGGGCCACCCTGCCCCGACGGCCAGCATCAGCCGTGGCCAGCTGGTCGCGGCCGCGGCGCGCCAGGCGCTGGGTCGATGCTCGCGCTGGCGCCTTGAAGACTGGTTGCGCGCACTGGTCGCGGGAGAGAGCGTACCCGCGGCACTGGAGGGAGCGGACGCACAGAAGCTGTCTGCGCTGACGCTTGAGGCCGTGGACTGGTGCAACCTGCTGGTCTGCGATGGCAAGGCATTGTGGCGCCTGCATCATGGCCCACATGGGGCCGAGGTGACCCGCCTCGGCGCGGGCATCCATAGCCTGAGCAATGGCCATCCCGAGACCGACTGGCCCAAGCAACGACGCCTGAGTGGCCGCCTGGCAGCCCTCCTCGACCCGTCAGTGCGTGCCGGTCAGACAACCGCACGGGCATTGAGCGACGACGCACTGCTCGACCTGCTCAAGGATGACTGGCGGCCCGCGCCGACTCAGCTACCGGCCACCGGACTCTCGCCCGAACGCGAAGCCCTGCTGTCCAGCCCGTTCATCGTCAGCGCCGAATATGGCACGCGGGCCTCGACCCTGGTGCGCTGGCAACGCCACCCGACAAGGGATACGACTGATCCGTCCGGTGTGGTGCAGACCCTGACCCTGCTGGAGCGCCGTTTCAGCCCTGAGGGCCACATCATCGCCAGCCGCAGGGCCATGACCCGTTCGCTCGCCACGGGGAGCGACGAGGAAGGAGATATCGGCAACTGGCGGCTCAGCTAGTCGTCTCGCCGGCCTTCTGTGCCACGGGCGCGTTGTCGCGCGGCGGCAGCAGATGGGCCAGATCCCAGGCCTGCAGGCGGTGGAGCAACAGGTCATGAACCTCATCGGCGGTGGGCTGACACAGCACCTCGTCCACCAGCCCCTGCGCCGCACTCAGTGACACGCGCCGAATGGCCGCACGCACGCGCGGCAGGCTCGGGGCATTCATCGACAGGCTGTCAAAGCCCATACCCAGCAGCAGCAAGGCCCCGGCGGGGTCGCCCGCCAGCTCACCGCAGACGCTCACCGGCATCTTGAGCGCACGCGACTCTTCCGCCAGACGCGCCAGGGCGCGCAACACCGCCGGATGGCAGGCATCGTAGAGGCTCGCCACGCGCGGATTGTTGCGGTCCACCGCCAGCAGATACTGGGTGAGATCATTGGAGCCCACCGAGAAGAAGTCGACCCGGGTGGCGAGCGCTTCCAATTGGTAGAGCGCCGCCGGCACCTCGATCATCACGCCGACACTCGGCCGCGAGACGTTGATGCCCTCTTCGGCCAGCTCGACCAGCGCCCGATTGACCAGCGCCAGCGCCGCATCGACTTCCTCGATTCCCGAGATCATCGGCAGCATGATGCGCAGGTTGTCCAGCCCTTCCGCGGCACGCAGCATGGCACGCAGCTGTACCATCAGTACCTCGGGGTGATCGAGCGTCACCCGGATGCCCCGCCAGCCCAGGAAGGGGTTGGCCTCGTTGATCGGGAAATAGGGCAGGTCCTTGTCGCCGCCGATATCCAGCGTGCGCATGGTGACCGGCAGCGGCGCGAAGCCCAGCAGCTGCTCACGATACAGACGCGCCTGCTCCTGCTCGCTGGGGAAGCGGTCACTCATCATGAACGGCACTTCGGTGCGGTAGAGCCCGACCCCGCCGACCCGCGACTTGAGCGACGCGACAGAATCCAGCGCCAGGCCGGTATTCACCATCAGCGGCAGAACATGACCATCCGGGGTCACGCTTGGCAGATCCTGCTCCTGTTCCAGCAGCGCACTCAACGCCTGCTCCTCCTCGATCAACCGTGAATAGTAGGCACCAAGCTCAAGCTCGGGACGCACTACCAATCGACCACGGTGACCATCGAGAATGACCGGTGCACCGCCCAGTCGCGACAACGGAAGATCCACCATGCCCAGCACGGTGGGAATCCCCATCGCACGCGCCAGGATGGCGACATGCGAGGTACTCGAGCCACTGACCGCGACCAGCCCCTTGAGGCGTTCCCGCGGGACTTCCCCCAGCGTGGCGGGACTGATCTCGTGACCGATGAGGATGGTGTTTTCCGGGTATTCGATCGGACCGCTGTCACCCTCTTCCTGCAGGTGTGACAACACGCGGCGCCCAAGATCCCGTATATCGGCGGCTCTTTCGCGCAGATAGTCGTCATCGACACGCTCGAGATACTGCACATGGCGGCGCACGATATCGGCCAGCGCCGCCGGCGCCCACTGTCCTTCGCGGATGCGCTTCTCGACTTCCTGGCCCAGCGCCGCGTCACCCAGCATCTGCTGATAGACCTCGAACAGCGCATGTTCCTGGGTGGAGATACGACTGGCGAGACGCTCCGCCGCGACGCGGATCTCTTCGCGCACGGCGTTGATCGCCTCCTTGAGGCGTGCGATCTCGAATTCGATATCGGTGGGGATCAGATCGGGGACAGCGTCCAGGTCGGCGGGCGGAGACAGCACGAAGGCCTTGCCGATGGCGATGCCGGGCGAGCCGGCCACGCCGGAGAAGGTCGCCTGGCCGCTGGTACCGGCCAGCTTGCCCAGCGCCCCGGTGGCCAGCGCGTGGGCCAGCACTCCCGCCAGCTGCGCGCCGAGGGTGACAAGGAAAGCTTCCTCACCTTCATCGAAACGGCGCTTCTCGTGCTGCTGGATGACCAGCACCCCGAGCACGCGACGCTGATGGATGATGGGGACACCGAGGAAGCTGGAGAAACGCTCTTCTCCGGTCTCCTCGAAATAACGGAATTGGGGGTGTGCGGGCGCATCCTCGAGGTTGAGCGGCTCTTCTCTGAGCGCCACCATCCCGACCAGGCCCTCACCACGTGCCAGACTGACCTGCCCCACCGACGACGAGCGCAGACCGATGGTGTCCTTGAGCACGAAGCGATCGCTTTCCGGTGCCAGCAGATAGACGGAGCAGACGTCCGTCTTCATGGCCTTGCGTATGCGCAACACCATGGTCGCCAGTGCCGCGTCCAGAGAACGTGCGCCATTGACCTCCTGAACGATACGACGTAGCACCTCAAGCATGGAGTACCTCAAGCATGGTGTATCTCGCGCATCGAAGACGTCGAGAAGGTGATTGCTCAGCCAAGGCGGCGTGACCCACGCTCAGCCACCCGCGCCCATCAACGCCATCAGCCGGACGAATGACGCCCGTGACCCTCGGAGCTGGCGTCCCCGGCTCCGGAATCAGCGGCACCATCGAGCCCCTTGGCCGCCGCGTTGGCAGTACCGACCGGTGAGCCACTGGCGCCAGGCATCCCGCAGGCGCCCCGCGACTCATGCAGCGATGGCCCCTCGGCGAGCGCCTTGAGCCGCTCGGTGTCCACCAGACGCTGCAGACGCGGCGCCAACTCACGCAGGGCGCGCCGATAGACCTCACGCTTGAAGGCCACGACCTGCCCCAGCGGATACCAGTAGCTTACCCAACGCCAGCCATCGAATTCAGGGTTGGGCGTGGTATCCACACTTACGCGGTTGTCCTGACAGCGAATCTGCAACAGGAACCACTTCTGTTTCTGACCGATGCAGATCGGTCGGGAGTGCGTTCTTACCATGCGTCTGGGTAACCGGTAGCGCAGCCATCCACGGGTGCAGGCCAGTATCTCGACGTCCTCAGCTTTCAGGCCGATCTCTTCTTCGAGTTCACGAAACAGCGCCTGTTGCGGTGTCTCGTTTGGCTTGATGCCCCCTTGCGGAAACTGCCACGCATTCTGTCCTACCCGGCGCGCCCAGAGCAGCTGGCCCTCACAGTTGGCAATGATGATGCCAACGTTGGGGCGAAAGCCGTCAGCGTCGATCACGGATGTCACCTTTGATTCGTTAATTGAAACCATTCTTCCACAAAGGCTGAAAGCGCTTCAATACGCGGTTTGGCGGTGTGAAAGCCCGAGCACCTCTGCAATAATCGCTGCCTTCACGCTATTGCAGTGCAACACGGCCGTGCGAGACTGCTCGTCGGCCACCGTACACCCGCGCAAACACTGGGCCGGCACCCTATCGTGCTCTGTTGTCCGTGTCTGTCGCCCAGCCGAGTGTGGCTGGGCAGAGCAAGGAGTTTTCCGTGAGTCTGGCCATCTTTGATCTCGACAATACCCTGATCGCCGGGGACAGTGATCACGCCTGGGGCGAATTTCTGGTCGAACAGGGCGCTGTCGACGCCAACGTCTACCGTGAAGCCAACGAGCGCTACTACCAGCTCTACCAGAGTGGCGAGCTGGACATTCACGAATACCTGGACTTCTCACTCAAGCCGTTGTCCGAGAACAGTCCGGAGCAACTGGCGGCCTGGCACCAGCAGTTCATGGCCGCCAAGATCGAGCCCATCATCCTGCCGCGGGCGGAAGAGCTGCTGGCACGTCACCGGGCACGCGGCGACACCCTGCTGATCATCACCGCCACCAATCGCTTCATCACTGCTCCCATCGCGGACCGCCTGGGCGTCGATGAGCTGATCGCCATCGAGCCCGAGATCGTCAACGGCCGCTACACCGGACGCGTCAGCGGCGTCCCAAGCTTCCAGGCCGGCAAGGTGACCCGCCTCGAGGCCTGGCTGGCCGAACGTGACCACACCCTGGATGGCAGCACCTTCTACAGCGACTCCATCAATGACCTGCCGCTGCTGGAGCGTGTCGATACTGCCATCGCAGTGGACCCGGATGAGCAACTGCGCGCCGCCGCTGACGCGCGCGATTGGCGGATCATTTCGCTGCGCGACTGATAAGGGGCTGATTTACATGGATTTTATCGATCCATAAGGTCGAGCAGCCTCAGCTATAAGGTTTTCATGTGGCTACAAGCATTCACCATAAAGTCGACCTTATTTGCTGAATCATTTCGCACAAGATGTGTCTATAATGTGTGTCCATCGAACCGTCGAGCCTGGTGCGGCAACTTTTGCCCCGTCACGGCAGGACGGCCTCCGGAATCCCGGTCGGGTCCGGGGGATGTCCCTCACCAACCTTGAGCGTGAGCAGCCATGTCCTCAACGACATACGATGTCCTGATTGTGGGTGGCGGCGTGTCCGGCACCGCCCTTCTCTATGAACTCGCCCGCTACACCGACCTCAAGTCGGTCGGCCTGGTGGAAAAGTACGACCACGTCGCGATCGTCAACTCGCACGGTCGCAACAACTCCCAGACCATTCACTGCGGCGACATCGAGACCAACTACACGGTCGAGAAGGCGCGTGTGACCAAGCGCACCGCGGGCATGGTGGTCAACTTCGCCACCAAGCTCAGCGAGAGTGAGCGCGATCACATCGTCTACAAGTATCCGAAGATGGTGCTGGCGGTCGGTGCCAAGGAATGCCAGTTCCTGCGCAAGCGTTTCGACACCTTCAAGCAGCTGTTCCCCAACCTGAAGCTTCTCGAGCGTGATGACATCGCCGAGCTGGAGCCGAAGGTGGTAGAAGGTCGTCGTCCTGACGAGGAAATCGTCGCGCTGGGTTCCACCGACGAATATACCGCCGTCAACTACACCACCCTGTCGGAAGCCTTCGTCAGCGAAGGCGAGAAGGCAGCGGCCGAGAAAGGCATGAACTTCGACGTTCGCCTCTCGACCGCCGTGGAAGACATCCGCAAGGAAGGTGACGTCTACAAGGTCAAGACCGACAAGGGCGAGCTCAGCGCACGCTATGTCGTGGTCAGCGCCGGCGGTCACTCCCTGCTTTTCGCCCACAAGATGGGTTACGGCCTGGACAAGTCCTGCCTGCCGATGGCCGGCTCCTTCTACTTCACCCCGAAGGTGCTCAACGGCAAGGTCTACACCATCCAGAACGAGAACCTGCCGTTCGCCGCCGTCCACGGCGACCCGGACGTGCTGGTGGAAGGCAAGACCCGCTTCGGTCCGACCGCCCTGATGCTGCCGCTGCTGGAGCGCTACAACGGCAAGACCTTCTGGGAGTTCCTCAAGGTGCTGCGCATGGACCGCAACGTCGTCAAGGCCCTGTGGGACCTGATGAAGGTGCGCGACATCCGCAACTACATCTTCAAGAACTTCATGTTCGAGGTGCCGGTGCTGCGTGAGCGTCTGTTCCACGGCGACATCAAGAAGATCGTGCCGAGCCTGGACGTCAAGGACGTCAGCTTCGCCAAGGGCTTCGGTGGCGTTCGTCCGCAGTTGATCGACAAGAGCAAGCAGAAGCTCGTGATGGGCGAAGCCAAGATCAACCCGGGCACCGGCATCGTCTTCAACATGACGCCGTCACCGGGTGGCACCAGCTGTCTGGGCAACGCCGAGAAAGACATGTATCTCGCCCAGGAATTCCTTGGCTTCAACATCGACAAGGAAACCTTCGAGCGTGATCTGCTGACCGGCGAGATCGAACTGACCGAGATCGAGCGTCCGGAAGCCTCCTCACTGATGTAAGCCTCTTTCGAGACACGCATCGGATGAGCATCAAAAAGCCCCGTCAGCATTCGCTGGCGGGGCTTTTTGATGGGTGCCTGTTGATGGGTGCCTGGCGGGAGGCGGCCTCAGGACACCGACTGACCCGACGGGGCCGACTGGGCAATAGGCTCGTGCACCGCATGCAGACGCTGGATCAGCTGATCCTCCAGCGCGAAACGCTCGGTCAGCCCCTGCTGCAGGCGGGCCAGCCATTCCGGCAGTCGGGCGCGATAGTGCTGGCAGCGGGTAGGGCTGGAGAAATCCTCATCGAAGGACAGCACCAGCTCGGTGGAGGGCTCCAGGCGCTGCATCAACTGCTCGCA
The DNA here is from genome assembly GCF_018340035.1 of Cobetia sp. MC34. Classification (NCBI taxonomy): domain Bacteria; kingdom Pseudomonadati; phylum Pseudomonadota; class Gammaproteobacteria; order Oceanospirillales; family Halomonadaceae; genus Cobetia; species Cobetia sp. MC34. The sequence goes on along the minus strand of NZ_JADPPY010000017.1, from coordinate 50,058 downwards.
GACCGCCAGCGCCGCGGTGTCCTCGAAGACACGGCCTTCTTCCTTGAGCTGAGGATAGACCTCGAAATGCCCCGCAGAGATGTAGTCCATCAAAAGCTCGATGAAGCGATTGACGCGTGTCATCTCGAGCTGCTCGAGGTCATTGACGCAGGCCTCGTGCAGATCCATGAAGCAGACCAGCATCTCGCGTCGCTGGTCCAGCCAGCGATCAACCAACTGATGAACGCCACGAAAGCGTTCCGCCGCAGTGGTGCATTCCTCCAGCATGGGCGCCTCCTCTGGCATGACCCGAACGATAGGGGCTGACATCCGGTGCTCGCCCCGCTGCCAACCCACTATCCTCCATGCCGTGCACGCTGCCAACCCCCCACCATGGTGGCAGGGCATATTGCCTCAACGGCGGAAGCTGCTCCACAGCATCGCCAGCGGTACCAGTGCCAGCCCACAGAAGCCGATCAACGACCACTGCGGGATCGAGAGCCCCAGCCATTGTGCGCTGATCTGGGCGCACTCACCGGAGGCGTTGAGCACCTGGGTGATCACGTCCCATACCGGCAGCACTTCCAGCATGTAGTTGAGGCCCGGGCCACAGGCCGGCACCTGATCCGGCGGCAGTGACTGCAGCCAGATATGGCGACCCGCCAGCACGACCGCGCCAATGCTGCCGGCCAGTGCGCCCAGCGCGTAGATACGCGTGCCGATGCGTCCGGGGCCATGCAAGGCTCCCAGCAGGAAGAAGACGCCGGCCACGGCCACCGCCACGCGCTGGAAGATGCACAGCGAACACGGCGCCAGATCGAAGGCGAACTGCAGCACGAAGGCCACGCCCAGCAAAAAGGCGCACCCCAGCGCTCCCAACAGACACCATTGACGCCCGCTCCAGCTCGCCAGGCGGGCAAGCCCGCCCTTGCGCGCTACCGGCTGCTGCCCCGATTGTTTGTCCGCTTGTGTCATTTGCCGTCCTTGCCGGTGGAACTCCAGTGGAGTCATGGGTGAGAAATGACGCAGCCGCAAGGCCATCAAGGCCCTGCGACTGCATTGAGGCTTGCACCACGTCGTGCCCCGCAGCCGCGCTCAGTCTGGCTGCACAGGCCACATACATCATCGGCGCCTCAAGCCTGAGGCGCCGATGATGAAGCGATAGCCGAATCCGTCACTATCAGCGACTGATATCTATCATGCCGTGTCGCGATGACCTGAACATGAATTGGCGTTGCGTCACGAGATCACGCCGGTTGCGTACCATGGGCGGACGCGAAGTACTCGGCCATGAAGGTGTCGAAATCCTGATGATCGCCCTTCTCGATATCGCCCTGCTGCTGCAGCGAGGTCTCGACCAGCTGATCGAGCAGATAGCCGCGCGCACGCTCCGTCGGCTCTGACTTGAACTGCTCAGCCTGGCCCTTGGCCAGTGCCAGCACTTCGTCGACGAAGTTGCTGCCGTTGTCGAGCATGCTGGTCAACAGACGACCCGACGGTGTGGTCTGGGCATCGTCGAAGCGCGGCGCGAGCGCCGCCAGCGCATCACGGTGCGCGCTGCCTGTCTTGTCGCCACTGTCGAGCAGGCCCGCGACCTCTCCCAGCTCATCCATGATGTTGGCCGCCAGATCGCGCAGGCGACGCTCTTCACCATTGACGCTCAGGGTCAGTTCCGGATCCCGCCCAGCCTCGACCACGCGACGCTTGCTGTTGTCGAGCGTGGCGCATTCCTCGTCGTCGATCCACGGGCTCTCGGTCAGCAGACACCAGATCAGGAAGGTATCGAGGAAGCGGATCTGCGTCTCGTCGATCCCGACCGGCAGGAAGGGGTTGAGGTCCAGACAGCGCACTTCGATGTACTCGACACCACGCCCTTCCAGTGCCTGGCTGGGCGTCTCGTTCTGCCGGGTGACACGCTTGGGACGGATGTCGGAGTAATACTCGTTCTCGATCTGCAGGATGTTGCTGGAGAGCTGCGACCAGCTGCCATCGGCCTGCTTGACGCCCAGCTTCTCGTAGTCCTTCCACGGCGTGACGATGGCGTGACGCAGCGTGCCGACGAAGTTGTCCAGCGAGTTGAAGCAGATCTTGAGCTGCGCCTGCACCTTGTTCTGATAGCCCAGGTCCGACATGCGCAGACTGGTGGCGTAGGCCGAGACCAGGCTGCGGTCCGCCTGACGCTTGAGGCGATCATCATTGCCGCCATCGAGGAAGCTCTCATCGATGCCCGGCGAGGCGCCGAACAGATAGAGCAGGATCCAGCTGTGGCGACGGAAGTTGCGGATCAGCTCGAAATAGCGACGCGAGCGGAAGTCGCGCGCATCTTCCGCCTCTGCCCCTTCCAGCCCCTGCAGCAGTCTCCAGAAGTCATCCGGCAGCGAGAAGTTGTAATGGATACCGGCAATCGACTGCATGATGCGTCCGTAACGGACATCCAGCCCCTTGCGGTAAATATGCTTCATGGTGCCGCTGTTGGAGGTGCCGTAATCGGCGATCGGCACGCTGTCATTGCCGTGCAGACGCGGCGGCATGCTGGCCGGCCAGATCAGCTCATCGCCCAGGTTGCGATAGCTGAAACGATGCAGGTCAGCCAGAAACTCCAGCGACTCCTTGGGACGAGTGAACACCGGGGTGATGTACTCGAGCAGAGACTCGGAATAGTCCGTGGTGATGTACGGGTGGGTCAGCTTCGACCCCAGAGAACGCGGATGCGGCGTCTGGCTGATGTCACCGCCAGCGGTAACCCGCAGGCCTTCCTTCTCGATACCACGGCGCAGGCGCCCGAAGAGACCCTGACGGGCCTGGGGCGTGAGTCGCGCAATGGCGGACGCGAGTTGCTCGGACAAGGTATGAACCCTTTCGCATGGGGAGAAGCCCAGCCTCTCCGGTCGAATTGGATGACCATGGCCCGCGTGCTGCACCGGATGCCATGCAAGACGCGAACGGCAGCTACCGTTCGCGTCAGGTCAGTATGCCCACATTATGGGCGCGTAAAAAATGCTTTCAAGGCTTATGATTTCGACTTGCGCGCATTGAGCAGTGCTGCTGCCATCGCATTGTTGGCCGGTGCCGCGCCGCCGCTCGCGCCAGAATTGCTGCCGCGACCACCGCGCTCCTGACGGCCACCGCCGCCTTGCGAGCGCCCACCGCGACCGTCCTCTGCGCCGCGTCGCGCCTCGCCTGCCGCGCCTTTCTCGGCGGGAGTATCGCTCATGCGCATGCTCAGCGCGATGCGCGCGCGCGGGATGTCGACTTCCATCACCTTGACGCTGACGATGTCGCCCGCCTTGACCACCTCGCGCGGGTCGGCAACATACTTTTGCGACAGGGCAGAGATGTGTACCAGGCCGTCCTGATGCACGCCGATGTCCACGAAGGCCCCGAAGTGAGTCACGTTGGTGACGACCCCCTCAAGCTTCATGCCCGGCTCGAGGTCCTTGAGGGTCTCGACACCCTCCTTGAACTCGGCGAAGCGGAATTCGGGTCGCGGGTCGCGTCCCGGCTTGTCCAGCTCACGCAGGATGTCGGTCACCGTCGGCAGACCGAAGTGCTCATCGGTGAATTCCGTCGGCTTCACAGTGCGCAGGAAGGCGCTATCACCCAGCAGACTCGGCAGATCACGCCCGTGTGCCTTGGCGATACGCTCGACCAGCGGATAGGCCTCCGGGTGGACGGCACTGGCATCCAGCGGATTCTTGCCGGAGGCGATGCGCAGGAAACCGGCACACTGCTCGAAGGTGCGCGGGCCCAGCCGGCTGACCTTGAGCAATTCCTGGCGCGAGGCGAAACGGCCGTTGGCATCCCGGTGCGCGACGATATTCTCGGCAAGCGTGGTATTGAGACCGGCGACGCGTGACAGCAGCGCGCTTGAGGCCATGTTGAGGTCGACGCCGACACCGTTGACGCAATCCTCGACGACGGCCTCCAGACTGCGCCCCAGCTGCACCTGACTGACATCGTGCTGGTACTGGCCGACGCCGATGGACTTGGGCTCGATCTTGACCAGCTCACCCAGCGGGTCCTGCAGGCGGCGGGCGATGGAAACCGCGCCGCGGATGGTCACGTCCAGGTCCGGGAATTCGCGCGCCGCATATTCCGAAGCCGAGTAGATGGACGCGCCGGCCTCGTTGACCATCACCTTCTGCAGGCGACGGCCGGACAGGCGCGTCAGCACGTCGGCGGCCAGCTTGTCGGTCTCGCGCGAGGCGGTGCCGTTGCCGATGGCGATCAGCTCGACGTCATGCCGCTCGACCAGCTTGACCAGCTCGGCCACCGAGGCGTCCCAGCGATTGTGTGGCGCATGCGGATAGATGGTGGCCTGATCGACATACTTGCCGGTGGCATCCACCACTGCGACCTTGACGCCGGTACGCAGCCCCGGGTCCAGCCCCAGCGTGGCCTTGGGGCCCGCCGGCGCCGCCAGCAGCAGGTCCTTCAGGTTGTCGGCGAAGACCTGGATGGCCTCCTGCTCGGCGCGCTCGCGCAGGCGGCCGATCAGTTCGCTTTCCAGATGGGTATAGAGCTTGACGCGCCAGGTCCAGCGCACCACTTCCTTCAACCAGCGGTCCGCGGCACGCCCCTGATCCTCGATGGAGAAATGCGCCGCGATGGCGCCTTCCATCGGGTGACGCGGCAGGTCGTCCTCGCCTTCCAGCTTGAGCGCGAGGCTCAGCACGCCTTCGTTGCGGCCACGCAGCATGGCCAGCGCACGGTGCGAGGGCGCCTTGTGCAGCGGCTCGTCATGCTCGAAGTAATCGGAGAACTTGGCGCCCTCCTGCCCCTTGCCCTTCATGACGCGCGCGCTGAGGATGCCGTCGTCCCACAGACGTTGACGCAGGCGACCGACCAGCGCGGCGTCCTCCGCGAAGCGCTCCATCAGAATCTGCTTGGCGCCATCCAACGCCGCCTTGGTATCGGCCACGTCCTTGTCGGCAGCGACGAAACCAGCCGCCTGAGCCTCCGGCTCCAGCGTCGGGTCCGCGAGCAGCGCATCGGCCAGAGGCTCAAGCCCCGCTTCACGCGCGATCTGGGCCTTGGTACGGCGCTTCTTGCGATACGGCAGATAGAGATCTTCCAGGCGCTGCTTGCTGTCGGCGGCCAGTACATCCCGCTCAAGCGTGGCGCTCAGCTTGTTCTGCTCGGCGATCGACTCGAGCACGACCTGACGCCGCTCCTCCAGCTCACGCAAATAGCGCAGGCGCTCCTCGAGCTGACGCATCTGGGTGTCATCGAGCCCGCCGGTGGCCTCCTTGCGGTAGCGCGAGATGAACGGCACGGTCGCGCCGCCATCCAGCAGCTCGACGGTGGCGGTGACCTGTTCTTCGCGCACCCCAAGCTCACCGGCCAGCGCCTGTTGGATGCGGCGAGTGGTGGCAGCGGGCGACAGCGTCGGTGCAGGACGGGAGGTGGTAGCGTCAGTTGCAGTAGCGTCCATGAAACGTCAGTCCCTTACAGCAGAATTCATGCGGCAATATACAGACGGCCCGGTCGTGGAATCGACCGGGCCGTCTGTATCACGATGTCGTCACGTTACCACAAAGCGGCAAGATTGCTTTAGCCACTCACTGCGCCAACCGGGATGCCTCCCAAGCGCCTCACGCGGGCACGAAGCGCAGCGCGACACCGTTGTTGCACCAGCGCAGGCCGGTGGGTTCAGGGCCATCCTCGAAGACATGCCCCTGGTGCCCGCCGCAGCGCGCGCAGTGATATTCGGTGCGCGGCCAGATGAGTCCGTAGTCGGTCTTGGTCAGAAGGCGGCCTTCGATATGATCGAAGAAGCTGGGCCAGCCGGTGCCGGACTCGAACTTGGTGGCAGAAGAGAACAGCGCCAGATCACAACCGGCACAGCGATACTCCCCCTCGCGATGCTCCTTGTTGAGCTCGCTGGAGCCCGCCCGCTCGGTGCCCTCCTCGCGCAGCACGCGATACTGCTCCGGGCTCAGGCGGGCACGCCATTCGTCTTCCTCGAGGGTCAGCGGCGTGATGTCCGCGCCACGCTCGAGCTCAAGCTCCGGACGCGCGGCAGACAGTCTGGGCAGCGCCAGCATCGCTCCCGCCCCCAGCACCAGCCCCATGAATTGGCGACGTTGCATGACGTGTCTCCTTGTAGCAATGAACGGCAATACTGACTTCTACGCGCAGCGGCCTGCGCTGGATGCATCGCCTCAAGAGAAAGCACCCACGATGCTGCCATCGCGGGGGCTTGGGTCTCATCGGCTGACGCCAGCCGTCGGGTCAGATGCGCAGACCACCATCACATTCGATCACTCGCCCGGTGAAGTAGTCATTGTCGAAGATAAAGGCCACGCTGCTGGCGATATCTTCCGGGCGCCCCAGGTCGCGCATCGGGATGCCACTCTTGATCTTGTCGAGCATCTCCGGCTTCATGCCGGCGGTCATCTCTGTGGCGATGAAGCCCGGCGCCACGGCACCGACGCGAATCCTGTAACGTGCCAGCTCCTTGGCCCAGGTCACGCTCAGTGCCGCGACACCGGACTTGGCGGCAGTGTAGTTGCTCTGCCCCATGTTGCCGGCGCGCGAGATGCTGGAGATATTGACGATCACGCCCGGCTGGCCGGCTTCGATCATCTGACTGGCCGCTTCACGCGTGCACAGGAAGACACCGGTCAGATTGACATCGATGACCTGCTGCCAGCTGGACAGCGACATGGTCTTCTCCACCACGCCATCGCGTGCCTTGATCAGCAGCCCATCGCGGGTGATGCCGGCATTGTTGACCAGACCGCTCACCGGCCCCAATGCGCTCTTGATGGCCGAGAAGGCGGCCGTGACGGAGTCCTCTTCCGCGACATTGGCCACGAAACCCTGCGCCTTGATGCCTGCAGCCTCCAGACTCGCGACGGCGTCATCCAGGCCGTCCTGTTCGATGTCCAGCAGCGCCAGTACCGCTCCCTTCTCGCCCAGATAGCGCGCCATGGCCAACCCCAGCCCACGAGCGCCGCCCGTAATCGCGATGACCTTGTCGTCAAGCTTCATGTCCCGTCTCCCAGGTTGTCTGCCGGCAGTGAGGAACGTCTGCCGGATGCGAGGCCCGCATGCCGTACGAGCGTCACGATCTATGTGTCGAGTGTCCCGCACCGCGTCCTTCAGTGTTGAGCGTCATCGTGACAGAGAATGCCTCGGGATGACGCCCGCTGCCAGCTCGCGGTGAATTCTCATGATGCAGTGCAACAGATCGCGGCGTGTCCTGCCTCAACGCAGGCGAGATCCGCCAACGCAACGCACTGACGGCGTCAACGCACGCCATCGACAGCGGGCGCGAAAGCAGGGAATACTGATGAGTAAGCCTCGGCCCGCCCCCTGCGGACGCCTGGGCTCGGCCTGTCCGACTCTCCCTGGCCGGCTCTCTGTCTAACTCTCTCAGCCTAACTCTCGCAGCCCAACTCGCCCAGCCCGGCTCTCCCTGCCCAGCCACTCTATTGTGCACTGCAACATCGTTCAGCATGGCACCGCTACTCCTGCAGCGCCAGCCATCCACGCCGCCGACCATCAGCGGCTCATCAGCAGCTCATCAGCAGCTCATCAGCAGATCATGGCCCGTTCATGAGCCCGATTCGACTGTTCCCCATCCGGCGGCTGGTTTACCCTTGACGCATTGGCGCAACCTGCCATTTACCTGCTTCGGGAGAGACGATGCCCATACTGTTAGTGATTACCCTGTTCGGGTTATTGGATTTCGTGGTGCTGTTCAGCCTCGGCAGCCAGATCGGCCTGCTGCCGACGCTGGCGCTGGTGCTGATCACCGGCGCCGTCGGCCTGCATCTGATTCGCCGCGAAGGTCGCGCGACACTGATGCGCGCCCAGGAACGCCTGCAACGTGGCGAGATGCCTTCCGGCGAGCTGATGGAAGGCGCGGCACTCATCTTCGGCGGCGCCCTGTTGATGGCACCGGGCTTTCTGTCTGACGCCTTCGGCCTGCTGTGCCTGCTCCCAGCCTCACGGGGACTGTTGACGCGTGGCCTGAGCGGCAATGGTGCGATCGCGCGCTTCTTCAAGGGCCGCTTCTCGGCTGCGGGAACCTCGCGCAGCACCCGCACGGGTGACTGGGAAGCCGACGCCCGTGCTGACAGCGCATCACGCGACAGTGGCGATCAGCAGCACGCAAGCGGCAACCATGCGGGGCAGCAAGGCAGCAGCCAGCAGACCGGCGAGCCGCTGGAAGGCGATTACATCAGCCGTGACGAGCCGCGCCTCTAGCGCCTACGCACAGGCACCACGCGCAATCGTCTGCTTGAGAACCATGTTTGAAAGTCATGTTTGAAAGGCAGGTTAGAGAGCGATGGGCCCGGCACTGGAACACCAGTGCCGGGCCTTTTTGATTCGTGATATCTCGCTTCACAGGCTCCATCACGCTGTCCTGCTCTCTCCTGTCCTGCACTGGCCAGCCCCAGCGCCAATGCCAGTCACTGACCGGGTTCGCGCTCTGTGAGCTGCCCGACCGAACCCTTGCGTCCTGCAACGACGCACACCCTGACCGCTGACCGCCCTCTGGCGTCTTGTACCAATGGACACCGTCTGGAGGCTGCCAGCTATATGCCAACGGTGAACGGCTCGATACACTCAAGCCGTTGATTCATCTAGCGGAACCTTGCGGAAAACAGGCTGCAGCCAAGGTGCGTAGCTTTCATGCGACGCACAAGATGCGCCGATTTGAAATTTTTTTATGATCGCCTACTTGAAAGCTGTCCCCCCGCCACCATAAAAGCGGTGCAATGGATAACGGCCACGCCCCCAGCGGCGGGGCCCAACACTCGGTAGGCAACCCCATTGAACGCCAGACTCACCGACAAAGAACGGGAGCTGGCGGGATTTACCATCAGGAGAACGTGAGCAATGAACATTCGTCCCTTGCACGATCGCGTCGTGGTTCGTCGCGTGGAAGAAGAACAGAAAACTGCAGGTGGCATCGTTCTGCCCGGCAGCGCCCAGGAAAAGCCGACCCGTGGCGAGATTCTCGCTGCCGGTAACGGTCGCATCCTCGAAAACGGTGAAGTTCGCCCGCTGGACGTGAAAGTCGGCGATACCGTGATCTTCAAGGATGGCTACGGCGTCGAGAAGCAGAAAATCGACGGCGAAGAGGTGCTGATCATGAGCGAGAGCGACATCCTCGCCGTGGTGGAAGGCTGAGTTTCAGCTTTTTCGGGTTCCAACGCTTCGACTTACTGATTAAAGGTAGAGATAAACATGGCTGCAAAAGACGTTCGTTTCTCCGATGATGCACGCAAGCGCATGGCGCGTGGTGTCAATGTCCTGGCCGACGCGGTCAAGACTACCCTCGGTCCGAAAGGCCGTAATGTGGTACTGGAAAAATCCTTCGGCGCTCCGACCGTCACCAAGGACGGCGTTTCCGTCGCCAAGGAAATCGAGCTGAAGGATCGCTTCGAGAACATGGGCGCCCAGATGGTCAAGGAAGTCGCTTCCAAGACTTCTGACGTGGCTGGCGACGGCACCACCACCGCCACCGTGCTGGCTCAGTCCATCGTCAACGAAGGCCTGAAAGGCGTGACCGCGGGCATGAACCCGATGGACCTGAAGCGCGGCATCGACAAGGCTGTCATCGAAGCCGTCAAGGCCGTGCGTGAACTGTCCGTGCCGTGCACCGACACCAAGGCCATCGCCCAGGTCGGCACCATCTCCGCCAATGGCGACTCTCGCATCGGCGAGATCATCGCGGAAGCGATGGAGAAGGTCGGCAAGGAAGGCGTCATCACCGTCGATGAAGGTCGCGGCTTCGAAGACGAGCTGGAAGTGGTCGAAGGCATGCAGTTCGATCGCGGTTACCTGTCTCCGTACTTCGTCACCAACCAGGACACCATGGCGGTCGAGCTCGAAGACCCCTACATCCTGCTGGTCGACAAGAAGATCTCCAACATCCGCGAACTGCTGCCGGTGCTGGAAGGCGTTGCCAAGTCCGGCAAGCCGCTGGCGATCATCGCCGAAGACATCGAAGGCGAAGCGCTGGCGACTCTGGTCGTCAACACCATGCGCGGTATCGTCAAGGTCGCTGCCGTCAAGGCACCGGGCTTCGGTGACCGTCGCAAGGCCATGCTGCAGGACATCGCTGTCCTGACCGGTGGCACCGTGATTTCCGAAGAAGTCGGCCTCAACCTCGAACAGGCCAACCTGGACCACCTGGGCACCGCCAAGCGCGTGACCATGTCCAAGGAAAACACCACCATCATCGATGGCGCCGGCAACGAAGGCGATATCGAAGCACGCGTTGCCCAGATCCGCGCTCAGATCGAGGAAACCTCCTCTGATTACGACCGCGAGAAGCTGCAGGAACGTGTCGCCAAGCTGGCCGGCGGCGTTGCCGTCATCCGCGTCGGTGCTGCCACCGAAGTCGAGATGAAAGAGAAGAAGGCTCGCGTCGAAGACGCCCTGCACTCCACTCGTGCAGCCGTCGAAGAAGGCGTCGTGCCTGGCGGTGGTACTGCCCTGGTTCGCGTGCTGGGTCAGCTGGTCGACCTGAAAGGCGACAACGAAGATCAGACTCACGGTATCGCCATCGCACTGCGTGCCATGGAAGCGCCGCTGCGTCAGATCGTCACCAACGCCGGTGAAGAAGCCTCTGTCGTGCTCAACAACGTCAAGGCTGGCGAAGGCAACTACGGTTACAACGCCTCTACCGGCGTCTACGGCGACATGTTCGAGATGGGCGTGCTGGACCCGGCCAAGGTGACCCGTTCTGCACTGCAGTCCGCGGCCTCCATCGGCGGTCTGATGATCACCACCGAATGCATGATCGCTGAAGATCCGGAAGACAAGGCCGCTGCCGGCGGCGGCGACATGGGTGGTATGGGCGGCATGGGTGGCATGGGCGGCATGATGTAAGCCAGCCTCACCCCACGACTCACCCGTCGTGACCCGAACCGCTCCTGCGCAAGCAGGGGCGGTTTTTTCATGCCTGTCATTCAAGGCGCTGCAGCTCTCATGCAGTAAGCGCCGCGACTCTCGGCACCTGACGCCTCCCGCTCACCACGCTACACTAGGCGCCACTTTTTGCCGCGACCCGAGACATGGCGCCTGGTGATGACAGTGCATCGAGGCTGACGATGTATTGAGGCTGAAATGCCTACGGTCACGACCGATGACGCCAACCGCTCAGGCCGCGCGCCTCGCTTGCCCAGGACCTTCTCATGACTGATACCCCCGCCGCTTCCCCGACCACTAGCGCCCTCGACAATGTGCGTGTCGTACTGGTGCAGACCTTCCATCCCGGCAACATCGGCGCCACCGCTCGCGCCATTCTGACCATGGGCATCAAGGACCTGGTGCTGGTCAATCCGCGCTGCTTCCCCGACGAGGAAGCGACGCGCATGGCCAGCGGTGCCGCGGAACTGCTGGAAAATGCGCGCGTGGTCGAGCGCCTGGAAGACGCCGTCAATGACTGCCAGCTGGTCATCGGGGCCAGTGCTCGCCTGCGCAGCGTCCCGCTGCCCCACTTCGATGAGCCACGCGAGATGGCGGCGCACGCCATGGATATCGCGCGCGATGGCAAGGTGGCGCTGGTATTCGGCCGTGAGCGCTTCGGACTGACCAACGAGGAAATCGCCTGCTGCACGCATCAGGTGTCGATCCCCACCAACCCGGACTACGGCATCCTCAACGTCTCACAGGCCGTCCAGGTGCTGGCGCACGAGTGCCGCAGTGCATGGCGCCTGACGCTCGACAAGCCTCAGGAGGCGCCTGTCGCGCGCCGTGAGGATGATCAGCTGCCGACCCGCGAACAACTCGGCTACTTCCATGAGCATCTCGGTCGCGCCCTGCAGGGCTCCGGCTTCCTCAACCAGCCCCACTCCCAGACCGAAGAGCGGCTGCGCGCCCTGTTCGCGCGTGCCGAGCCGACACGTCGCGAGCTCTCCATCCTGCGTGGCATGCTGTCCAACCTGGAGCACCAGACGGCAGCGGCAAACGCCGGCACAGGCAGCGAGCAGAGCGGTCACGAGGCGAACTGAGTCGCGCACGGCCGCCCCGTCATGTACTGAGGCTCGGACTGTTGCTACTTGGCACTTGGCACTTGCCACTTCGCAACAGCCTGTCAGCGCAACGTCATCCTTCTGACATGGATCAAGGTGCACTGTAGACCTTCCGCTATGCTTGATAGGCAAGACGTCAGGCACCGCAGAACCCGTCACAGCCTAGGTATAGAAATACCGGTATAGAGATACCGGCATAGAGATACCGGCATAGAGATACGGCATAGAGATACCGGCATAGAGATACGGCATAGAGATACCGGCATAGAGATACGGCATAGAGATACGGCATAGACCCATGCAGTAGCTGCAGCCAAGCAGTGCTCACACACGAAGGCTGCAGTGTCAGGCAAAGGCTCCTTTGCGACCTTGAGACCTGCCACGCAGGCCGAGAACTGCCACGCAGGTCGAGAACTGCCGCAAGAGCAGGCAGAGACGCCGCCACGCCAACACACGAAGGGCCATGACAGGCCAGCGTGGCGACGCACCTCGAGACACCCACAAGAAGAGCCGACCCTGATCCCATCCACGACCATGGACTCACGGAGCGCCTTTACATGACTCAGACAGCCGCACGACAGACACAGACCCCGGACGCGGAACAGCTGGCCAGCGACATCCACCAGCTGGAAGCTCGCCTGCTCAAGACCGACCCGACGCAGGAACCGACGCTCTACCGCAGCCTGTACTGCACGATCTCGCTACGTCAGATGCAACTGCTGGCCAAGGTCAGTCAGCCCGCAGCCTCGCAGGCGCACTGAACGACGCCAGATGAGGTGGTTGGCAGGTGGCGACTGGTAATGACCAGCAACGACCAACAATGACCAGCAGCCACCCGTAACGTCCAGGCATGAAAAAACCGCCACCCCGAAGGGTGGCGGTTTTTTTCGTTCCCGCATATGACATGCGTCTCATGCAGGATACCGATTCGGAGACGCCGAGGTGACTACCAGAGGCATGTCACCTCAGCGTGGATCCGGACACCCCACCTCACGAGGAGGCGGAGTGTCTCGGGATCACTCCTGACCCAGCTGCTGCTTGATCAGATCACCGATGGTAGTCGGGCCGTTGCTCTCGACTTCCTGGGTACGCGGCTTGGCAGCATCGCGACGCGGTGCTTCAACCTGGTCCTTGGACTTGACGGACAGGTTGATCAGGCGGCTCTTGCGATCCACACCGACGATCTTGGCTTCGACAGCATCGCCGACGCTCAGGACGTTGCGTGCGTCTTCGACACGGTCAGCGCTGATTTCAGAAGCCTTCAGGATAGCGATGACGTCAGTCGCCAGCTCTACCTGAACTTCCTTGGCATCGATGTCGACAACACGACCGGACACGATAGCGCCCTTGTCGTTGACGGCCAGGTACTCGGAGACCGGATCGCTCTCGAGCTGCTTGACGCCCAGAGAGATGCGCTCACGTTCCGGATCGATGGACAGGATGACCGCTTCAGCTTCTTCGCCCTTCTTGTAACGACGCACGGCTTCTTCGCCAGCTTCGTTCCAGGAAATGTCGGAGAGGTGAACCAGGCCGTCGATGCCGCCTTCCAGACCGATGAAGATACCGAAGTCAGTGATTGACTTGATGGTACCGGAGACACGGTCGCCCTTGTTGTGCTTGCCGCTGAAGTCTTCCCACGGGTTGGTGGTGCACTGCTTGATACCCAGGGAGATACGACGACGCTCTTCGTCGATGTCCAGAATCATCACTTCCACGTCATCGCCGACATTGACGACCTTGGACGGGTGGATGTTCTTGTTGGTCCAATCCATTTCGGACACGTGGACCAGACCTTCGACGCCCTCTTCCAGCTCGGCGAAGCAGCCGTAGTCGGTGAGGTTGGTGACGCGTGCGTTGATCTTGGCGCCTTCCGGGTAGCGAGCCTTGATGTTGACCCACGGATCTTCGCCCAGCTGCTTGAGACCCAGAGACACACGGTTGCGCTCGCGGTCGAACTTCAGCACCTTGACATTGATCTCGTCGCCGACAGCAACGATCTCGGACGGATGCTTGATGCGCTTCCATGCCATGTCGGTGATGTGCAGCAGGCCGTCAACGCCGCCGAGGTCGACGAAGGCGCCGTAGTCGGTCAGGTTCTTGACGATACCCTGAATCTGCTGACCTTCCTGCAGAGTGGCCAGGAGGGCTTCACGCTCAGCGCTGTTCTCGGCTTCGAGGACGGCACGACGGGACACGACAACGTTGTTGCGCTTGGCGTCGAGCTTGATGACCTTGAAGTCCAGTTCCTTGTTCTCGAGGTGGGCGGTGTCGCGCACAGGGCGGACATCGACCAGAGAACCCGGCAGGAAGGCACGGATAGTGTTGATGTCGACGGTAAAGCCACCTTTGACCTTGCCGTTGATCACGCCCTTGACGATCTCGTCTTTCTCGAAGGCGGCTTCCAGCTCTTTCCACGCTTCGGCACGCTTGGCCTTCTCGCGGGACAGGCGGGTCTCACCGAAGCCATCTTCCACGGCTTCCAGTGCAACCATGACTTCGTCGCCGATGCTGATGGACAGCTGGCCACTTTCGTCACGGAACTGTTCAGACGGAATCTGACCTTCAGACTTCAGACCGGCATTGACAGTGATCCAGTCACCATCGATATCCACGATGGTAGCGGACACGATTGCGCCCGGCTCCATGTTGATGTCCTGGAGTGACTGTTCAAATAAATCAGCAAAGCTCTCGCTCATGGTATTCCTACATGATCAACGTTTGGGGCGGCTTGCACCGCAGTCTCCGTACCACCAGCAAGCACGGGCCATATCTACATATCCCCGGGGGCGTTGACGCTGGTTCGAGATACACCGGCTTTCCGCTTGCCGCCGATGCACCCCATGACACCTTGCCGGGGGGTTGATGACACCTCGGTGTCATCTGGGTTCTGCATCATCACTCGCGAAGCGAGCGAAACCCGCTGCTGCCCGACCCTGAGGCCGTATTGCAACAGCAGGCGATCAATCCGTTGTTCTGACGACCTACAGGCTGAGACTCGAGTCTCAGCGCGCCGCTACCAAGCCGTATTCGACCAGCAGCTGCTGGATGCGTTCGATCACCTGGTCGATGTCGAGATCCGTCGTATCGAGGATCACGCCGTCGTCTGCAGGCTTGAGCGGGGCGACTGCCCGGCCCATGTCACGCGCATCGCGCGCCTGTATTTCTGTCAAAAGGCTCGAAATATTAGCATCGACACCCGCTTCCTGCAACTGGGCATGACGACGACGCGCACGTTCCTCGGCGCTTGCCGTCAGGAAGATCTTGAGCGGCGCACCGGTGAAGACCACCGTGCCCATGTCGCGACCATCGGCCACCAGGCCCGGCGCACGCGCAAAGGCGCGCTGGCGCGCCAGCAGTGCAGTCCGCACACGCGGCTGGGCCGCGATGATGGAGGCATTGTTGCCGACCGACTCGAGACGGATGTCACGGGTGACGTCCTCGCCTTCCAGAATCACGCTAGTGGCGTCGCCTTCGGCGTCAAACTGCACATCGAGGTGCTCGGCGATGGTCGCCACGGCATCCTCGTCTTCCAGCGCCACGCCATGACGCTCGGCGGCCAGTGCCGTCAGGCGATACAGAGCACCGGAATCCAGCAGATGCCAGCCCAGGCTCGCCGCGACCAGACGACTGATGGTGCCCTTGCCTGCCCCGCCGGGGCCATCAAGGGTCAACACCGGCGCGTCGCAGATCTGGCTGTGATGAGGTGTCGCTTCCCCGCTCATGAAGCCTCCTGGCCGGGTGCCACGGCACCGAGGTTCTCGACCTGCATGCCGACTTCAGCGGCCAGCGCCACGAAGTTCGGGAAGGAGGTCGCGACATTGGCGCAGTCGTCGATCAGGATCTCGCCCTGGGCGCGCAGCGCCGCGACACTGAAGGCCATCGCGATGCGGTGATCGCCGTGGCTGTCGACCAGTCCGCCACCGTAGGCGCCGCCACGGATGTCGATGCCGTCCGCGACCACTTCGTGCTCGACGCCGATCTGCGCCAGACCATCCGCCATCACCTGGATGCGATCGGATTCCTTGACGCGCAGCTCCTCGGCGCCACGCAGACGGGTCATGCCCTCGGCGTTGGCGGCGGCGATGAACAGTGCCGGGAATTCGTCGATGGCCAGCGGCACCTGGTCTTCCGGAATGTCGATGCCCTTGAGCGGCGCATAACGGATGTGCAGGTCTGCCACCGGCTCGCCGCCGACTTCGCGCTCATTGGAGACGCTCAGGTCGGCACCCATCGCCTTGAGGATGTTGATCACACCGATGCGCGTCGGGTTGATACCGACGTGCTCCAGCACCAGATCGGAGCCCGGCGTGATGGCCGCGGCGACCAGGAAGAAGGTCGCGGAGGAGATGTCGGCCGGCACGTCGATCGGGCAGGCTTCGAGGCTGCCGCCACCGTTCAGCCATGCCTCGGCGCCCTGACGCTCGACCTTGTAGCCGAAGCCATTGAGCATGCGCTCGGTGTGGTCACGCGTCGGCGCCG
This sequence comes from Cobetia sp. MC34, assembly GCF_018340035.1. Classification (NCBI taxonomy): domain Bacteria; kingdom Pseudomonadati; phylum Pseudomonadota; class Gammaproteobacteria; order Oceanospirillales; family Halomonadaceae; genus Cobetia; species Cobetia sp. MC34. The sequence continues at coordinate 33,601 of NZ_JADPPY010000017.1, read as the reverse complement.
GCTCGATGGCACGCGTCTCGCCTTCGGCGTAGAGACCGGCCAGCAGCAGGCACGACTTGACCTGCGCGGACGCCATCGGCATCTCGTAACGGATGCCCTTGAGCGGCTGACCACCGTGGATACGCAGCGGCGGACGGCCGTTGTCTGCGGTATCGATCACCGCGCCCATCTCGCGCAGCGGATTGGCGACACGGTCCATCGGACGCTTGGTCAGCGAGGCATCACCGGTCAGCTCGGTGTCGAAGGCCTGACCGGCCAGCAGACCGGCGAACAGGCGCATCGCGGTGCCGGAGTTGCCGACATACAGCGGGCCCGGCGGCTGCTTCAGACCGTTGAGACCCACACCGTGGATGGTGACACGCCCCTGATGCGGGCCTTCGATGACCACACCCATGTCGCGGAAGGCCTGCAGCGTGGCCAGGCTGTCTTCCCCTTCCAGGAAGCCTTCGACTTCGGTCACGCCGGTCGCCAATGCGCCCAGCATGATGGAGCGATGCGACATGGACTTGTCGCCCGGCACACGAATGCGCCCCTGAACCTGCCCACCCGGCAGTGCACGGTACCGCACGTTCTGCTGTTCCATGGTCTGATAACTCGTCTGTTTCAAGAGGGTATTGAAGTAGTGTCGGGCGTGGCTTGCGCGGGTGAATATCCCCAGCATCGCCTCACCATCGCCCGCGGTCACGGCAGCGCGCACCCGCGCTACCCCGGCCTCGAATTCATCCAACGCCTCCAGCACCGCATCGCGGTTGGCCAGATAGACGTCGCGCCACATCACCGGGTCACTGCCCGCGATGCGCGTAAAATCACGGAAACCGCCCGCCGCGTAGCGGAAGATCTCCAGCCGCTCATCCTGGCGCGCCAGGCTGTCGACCAGCGAGAACGCCAGCAGGTGCGGCAGGTGACTGGTGCGCGCCAGCACTTCATCGTGGCGCGACACGCTCATGCTCAGAAGCTGGGCACCACATACCGACCACATGGCCGCCACGCGTGCCACGGCCTCGGCATCGCTATCGGGCTCCGGCGTCAGGATCACCTTGTGATCGCGATAGAGCTCGGGATTGGACGCCGCGACACCGCTCTTCTCGGAGCCGGCGATCGGGTGACCGAGCACCAGATTCGGCGGCATGCGACCGAAAACGCCGAGCGCCGCATCGCGGATCGCGCCCTTGGTGCTGCCGACATCGGTGATGACGGCGTCATCATCCAGCAACGGCGCCAGTTCGGCCATCACGCTCTGCATCGCCATCACCGGCACGCACAGCACGATCAGCGAGGCGCCCGGCACCAGCGCCGCCAGTTGCGTGCTGCCACCGTCGATCAGCCCCATGCGCTGGCCGAGGCAGATCTCGTTGGAGTCACGATCACAGGCGAGAATCTCGCCGCGATGGCCCGCCGCGCGCAATGCAGCCGCCAGCGAGCCACCGATCAAGCCCAGCCCGACCAGCAGGATACGCCGCTCGCCGGCCAGGCGCTCCGCTGACGGCAGCGAGGACAGCAGGTCTGACGGCGCAGCATGGCGCACGTGGTCAACCTCGCTCACAGCACACCGACCGGGTAGGACCCGAGCACCTTGACGTCCGCCGCGCACTGGCGCAGCTCTTCCAGCGTCGCCGTGATGAGCGGGTCATCGCGGTGGCCACGGAAGTCGATGAAGAAGACGTAGTTCCAGGCACCGGAACGGGACGGACGCGTCTCGACGCGGGTCAGGTCGATCTGGTGACGGTGGAACGGCGCCAGCAGGTCGTGCAGTGCCCCCGGCTGGTTGCGCATCGCCACCACGATGGAGGTCTTGTCATCGCCGGACGCCGGTACCGAGCTGTCACCGATGATCAGGAAGCGCGTCGAGTTGTCGGGGCTGTCCTCGATCTTCTCCTCGACCTTCTCCAGCTCATAGAGCTTGGCCGCCATGTCACCGGCAATCGCCGCACTGTGCCATTCGGTGCGCACCTGACGCGCGGCCTCGGCATTCGAGGACACCGCGATGCGCTCGGCGTGCGGGAAGTGGGCATCCAGCCACTTGCGGCACTGGGCCAGCGACTGGGCGTGGGAATAGATGCGCGAGATCTTCTCGCGACGCGTATTCGGGCCCACCAGCAGGTGATGGTGAATGCGCAGCACCACTTCGCCGGAGATCTTGAGCTGCGAGCCCATGAACGAGTCCAGCGTGTGGTTGATGACGCCCTCGGTGGAGTTCTCCACCGGCACCACACCGTACTGCACCGCGCCCGCCTCGACTTCGCGGAACACCTCGTCGATGGCGGCCATCGGCTTGGTCACGGCGCTGTCACCGAAGTGCTTGAGCGCGGCCTGCTGGGTGAAGGTGCCCTCCGGGCCGAGATAGGCCAGGTGGATCGGCTGCTCCAGCGCCAGACAGGCGGACATGATCTCGCGGAACAGACGCGCCATCTCCTCGCCTTTCAGCGGGCCGGGGTTGTTGGCCATGATGCGACGCAACACCTGGGCTTCGCGCTCCGGGCGATAGAACTGCACCTGGCCATCCTCGCCCACGTCACCGGCCGCCAGCTTGACCTCGGCAACCTGCTGCGCGCAGCCCGCACGCTCGCTGATCAGGTTCAGCAGCTCGTTGTCGATGGCATCGATGCGCTGACGCAGGTCGTCCAGCGTCACCGCCTTGCCCGCCGCCTGCGGCGCAGGGCTCTCCTTGGAATCCGACATCTCACCTCCTCCCTTAGCCATGACGGCGCGCGAAGTCGCCCATGAAGTCCACCAGCGCAGTGACGGCAGCTTCCGGCACGGCGTTGTAGAGGCTGGCACGCATGCCACCGACGCTGCGGTGACCGGCCAGATTCAAGAGACCCGCCGCTTCGGACTCGGCGAGGAAGGTCTTGTCGAGACGGTCATCGGCCAGCACGAACGGCACGTTCATGCGTGAGCGGTTCTCGGTGACGATCGGGTTGGAATAGAAGTCGCTGCCATCGATGGCCGCGTAGAGTGCCTGCGCCTTGCGATCATTGATCGCGTTCATGGCGGCGAGGCCACCGACCTCATCCTTGAGCCACTCGAACACCAGCCCGGAGAGATACCAGGCGTAGGTCGGCGGCGTGTTGAACATGGAGTTGGCCTCGGCGGCCGTCTTCCAGTTCAGCATGGTCGGGCAGTCCTTGCGGGCACGATCGAGCAGGTCTTCGCGCACGATGACCAGCGTCAGACCCGCCGGACCGATGTTCTTCTGGGCGCCGGCATAGATGACGCCGAAACGGCTGACATCCAGCGGGCCAGACAGGATGGAAGACGACATGTCACACACCAGCGGCACGCCATCCGCTGCCACCTCGGGGATATAGTCGAACTCGAGGCCGCCGATGGTCTCGTTGGCGGTGTAGTGCAGATAGCCCACATCGCCCGAGAGCTGGATCGCGTTCTGGCGCGGCACGGCGATCAGGCCATTGCTCTCGCTGGAGGCCGCCACGTGGCTGCCCACCGCCAGATGCTCGGCTTCCTTGATCGCCTTCTTGCCCCAGATACCGGTATACAGATAGTTGGCACTGCCACCCGCGCCCAGCAGGTTCAGCGGCACACCCGCAAACTGGGTCGAGGCGCCACCCTGCATGAACAACACGCGATAGTTGGACGGAATCTCGAGCAGTTCGCGCAGGTCCGCCTCGGCCTTCTCGGCGATGGCCACGAATTCGTCGGAGCGATGACTCATCTCCATGACGGACAGTCCGCGGCCCTGATAATCCAGCATCTCGGCGCGGGCGCGCTCCAGGACAGCGGTCGGCAGTGCAGCAGGACCGGCGCAGAAGTTGAACTTGCGTGTCATGTCGTCTTATTTCCCGAAAGTGAAGCGACCGCCCCGAAGGCGGTCGCAATCCAGCGTCTTATTCCGCGTCTGTCGGCGGGGTATCCGTCGACTCGGCGTCATCTCCCGCCTGCACCTGTTCGTCGGTGCTCAGCGCCTCTTCGTCCAGCTCATCCTGCACCACGACGACCTCTTCCGGCTCGTCGACACGCACCGTCGTCACCAGACGCTCCTCTTCCGCCGTGCGGATCAAGGTCACGCCCTGGGTGTTGCGCGAGGTGGTGGACACCTCGGCGACGCGGGTACGTACCAGGGTGCCACGGTCGGTGATCAGCATCAGTTCGTCGTTGTCGCTGACCTGCACCGCGCTGACCAGGTCACCGTTGCGCTCGCTGGTCTGCATCGCGATCACGCCCTGGCCACCACGGCCACGCAGCGGGAACTCTTCCAGGCGCGTGCGCTTGCCGAAGCCATTGGCGGACGCGGTCAGGATGTAGCACTGCGGCACCTCACCGCTGGCGACGCTGTCTTCCGACGCGCCCTCGGTGGTTGCCACATCAGCGCTCTCGACGCCTTCTGCCGTCGCATCCGCGGCGTCATCGACCTCGATCTCGTTGTCATCGATCGCGGTGGTGCGCGGAATGATCAGGCTGATGACCTGGGCATCGTCGAGCAGACGCATGCCGCGCACACCACGGGCGGTACGGCCCATCACGCGCACGTTCTGCTCTTCGAAGCGGATCGCCTTGCCGTTGGAGGACACCAGCATGACGTGGTCGGAACCGGACGTGATGTCGGCACCGATCAGACGGTCACCTTCCTCGATGTCCAGCGCGATCAGGCCGACACTGCGCGGACGCGAGAACTGGCTCAGCGCGGTGCGCTTGACCGTGCCGTTGGCGGTGGCGAAGAAGATGTAGCTGTCGGCGGCGTAATCGCGCACCGGCAGGATGGTGGTGACCCACTCGCCGTCGTCCAGCGGAATCAGGTTGACCAGCGGCTTGCCGCGCGAGCCACGTGACGCCTGCGGCATCTCGTAGACCTTGAGCCAGTACACCTTGCCCTTGTTGGAGAACAGCAGCACGGTGTCGTGGGTCGAGGCGACCAGCAGATGCTCGATGACATCCTCGTCCTTCATCGAGGTGGCGGACTTGCCGCGGCCACCACGCTTCTGGGCCTGGTAGTCAGACAGCGGCTGGGTCTTGGCATAGCCGCTGCGCGAGACCGTCACCACCATGTCTTCCTCGTTGATGAGGTCTTCGATGGTCAGGTCACGACGGCTGGTCATGATCTCGGTGCGGCGCTCATCGGCGTACTGGGCACGCACTTCGCGCAGCTCTTCGCGGATGACTTCCATCAGGCGGTCGGCAGAGGACAGGATCTCCATCAGCTCGGCGATGCGCTCGAGGATGGAGGAGTACTCGGCCAGCAGCTTCTCGGTCTCGAGGCCGGTCAGGCGATGCAGGCGCAGCTCGAGGATGGCCTGAGCCTGGGCCGGCGACAGACGGTAGTGCTTGGCGTCTTCAGACAGCCCCAGGCCTTCCGGCAGATCTTCCGGACGGCAGGAAGTGGCACCGGCGCGCTCGAGCATCTCGACCACCTGACCCGGCTGCCATTCGCGATCGATCAGTTTTTCCTTGGCTTCCGCCGCGCTCGGCGAGCCCTTGATCAGCTCGATCACCTCATCGATGTTCGAGATCGCCACTGCCAGACCTTCAAGAATGTGGCCACGTTCACGCGCCTTTTTGAGTTCGAACAGGGTGCGGCGGGTGACGACTTCACGACGGTGACGCACGAAGGATTCCAGAATCTGCTTGAGATTCAGGATCTTCGGCTGACCTTCGTGCAGCGCGACCATGTTGATGCCGAACACGGTCTCGAGCTGGGTCTGGGAGAAGAGGTTGTTGACGACCACTTCACCGGACTCGCCACGCTTGGTCTCGATGACCACGCGCAGACCGTCCTTGTCGGACTCGTCACGCAGCTCGGCGATGCCCTCGATCTTCTTGTCCTTGACCAGTTCGGCGATCTTCTCGATCAGACGCGCCTTGTTCACCTGGTAGGGAAGCTCGGTGATGATGATGTGATCACGGCCGTTCTTGTCGTTGTGCTCGATGGTATGCACGGCACGCACGTAGATACGCCCACGACCGGTGCGGTAGGCATCGAGGATGCCGGCACGGCCGTTGATGATACCGGCGGTCGGGAAGTCCGGCCCCGGAATGAATTCCATCAGCTCATCGATGGTCAGATCGCCATTGTCGATCAGCGCCAGACAGCCATCGATGACCTCGCCCATGTTGTGGGGCGGGATGTTGGTGGCCATGCCCACGGCGATACCGGAGGAGCCATTGACCAGCAGGTTCGGGGTCTTGGTCGGCAGCACGGCAGGAATGCGCTCGGTGCCGTCATAGTTGTCGACCCAATCGACGGTGTCCTTCTCGAGGTCGGCCAGCAGCTCGTGCGCCAGGCGCGCCATGCGCACCTCGGTGTAACGCATCGCCGCGGCGCTGTCGCCATCGATGGAACCGAAGTTGCCCTGACCATCCACCAGCACATAACGCATGGAGAAGTACTGGGCCATGCGGACGATGGTGTCGTAGACCGCACTGTCACCGTGCGGGTGGTATTTACCGATCACATCGCCGACGACACGGGCAGATTTCTTGTAGGCCTTGTTCCAGTCATTGTTCAGCTCGTGCATCGCGAACAGTACGCGACGGTGAACCGGTTTGAGGCCATCGCGAACATCCGGCAAGGCACGCCCGATGATGACGCTCATCGCGTAATCGAGATACGACTGCTTGAGCTCGTCCTCGATGTTGACTGGCAGTATCTCTCTGGCGATCTCACCCATGATTCGTCAAATCCTTGAACTCAACTGTTGGCGCCACTGCAGCAACGACGCATGCTCCGTCGGTACTGCAGCGCGGCAGTGGCGTGAAGCAGACACGGGGTGCCAGCTCCGCGGCACCGAAGTGGCGGCATTATATCACTTGCGAGCGCGCCTAGCAGCTCACACGACGCCGCAAGGACACCTCAGTACGGTAGTACGGCCGTCAATATGCGCGGCCTGCTGGCTCATGCCTCGCCGCTGACGGCGATCAGGCCGTTTCTTCACTGACCAACGCGCCCAGCAGCGCGCCGATCTCGCCGTCCAGCGGCATGGCGCGACCGGTGTCGGTATTCATCAGCACGAAGGTGAAGTCCGCCCTGGAGACCAGCGCCCCGGAACGCGGATGCACCTCGCCCATGCGCCGCTCGCCCAGATGGATCTCCTGACGCATGATCATCTTGCGTCGCCCGAGCTCGGCCAGCCGCGTGGTGATGACCAGCTCATCATGCACGGTGGCGGGATAGTGCCAATCCAGATTGAGGTTGACCGCCACCATCGCGATGCCTTCGCGCTTGAGCGCGGCCAGATCGAGATGCGCGAGCATGAACTCCCAGCGCCCTTCCTCATAGAATTCCAGATAGCGGGCATTGTTGACGTGCCCATAGCCATCCAGATGGTAGCCACGCACCGTCAGAGTCGTGCGACTGACGACGCCTGCGTGATTGCCGACGTCTGTGTGATCGCCGATGTCTGTGTGACTGCCGTCCGCTGCCTGCGGTGGATTGCTGTCGTGTTGCATCCCTGCCTCCCGTCCGTGAAACGATCGCGCCGTGTGGCCATCGTCAGCTGATCTTATGCCGGTGACGGACAGAAAAACAAACGCTTGGCTGAATGATGGCACCGGCCCTGCTCGCCATCCCTACAAGGCGGCTACTCGCCGGGCGGACCCTGCGGTGGCCTCTCGCCGCCCTCCTCGTCGAGGAAGTGCCCCTTCTCGCCCATGAAGCAGCCGAAGATCTGGTTAACCCCCGGCGCCAAGGCGTGGCAGTGATAGCCACGCACCGGGTCCGTCTCACCGCCACACTCATCCAGATCAGCGGGGATGTTGCCGTCCTTGTCCTCTCTGGCATAGATGGCATAGCCATCCAGCGCATAGCCGATCATCGGCGAATGACCATCTTCCTGAATGCCGATCTCGGAGCAGCCAGTGGCGGTGTGATAGTGATAGCCCTCATGCGGATTGGCATGCGCGCCACAATCATCGAGCACCCCCAGGGTGTGAGAGCTCAGGATCAGCTCCAGCGGTGCCGGCGGGCCGAACAGCACGCCATTGAGCGCCACGCCGGTGTTGGAGCGGCCGGCAAGCGAGGTCGGCTCGGCGGCCGGCATCGGTACCTTGGGAATCACGACAGTCTTCTCGATGCCACCGCCCAGCTCCTCAAGCGGACACTCGAGACAGAAGTTGTCGAAGCCTTCGATGGGGTTCGGGTTTCCCGCCACCTCGCAGCCACGCGCGCCATCGATCACGGTGATCTCGCCCGTGTTGACGTCGTACATCTGCCACTCCTTGTCCTTGTAGAGAGTGGCCAGATTCTTGATGAACTCGCCGTCCACCTGATAGAGGGTGCCCTCGCCATCCATCCAGGTGCCGCCTTCCTCCTCACCGGAATGGATATTGGGCGGGCAGAAAGGCCCCTCCGGCGAGGTTTGCGGGTCCGCGGGCGCACCGGCCACACGGAACTGATAGCAGGTCGTCTGCGTGCCGCAGCTCAGGGTGCAGTCGACGGTCTCAACCTCACCGACGATCGCGCCCTCGGCAAACCTCTCAGGCTCCAGCCCGACCGTCGCCGGGGCAGATTCGCCGACAGCGGCTGCCTCTTTCGTGACCGTTGCACTGGTCTCGGCCGCACTGGCCGCCTTGTCGTGGGCGTCATGCTCCCCGTTGCAGCCGAACAGCAGCAGGGTCAGCGCCGCCAGCGTCAGTGGTCGTGTCCGTTTCAGCGCGCTCGCGCCTGAAGCGCTGCTCTCCACAACATTCTCCACAGCAGCCTCCACAACAACATCGTCGATCACTCTGCCGCCCTCCGCGTCTCAAGTCTGATGGTCTATGCCTGCGGGTCGATGCCTGCGGGTCGATGCCTGCTGATCGATATCTGTCGGGCGATACCGCAAACCGCCAGACCGCGCACCGCCAGGTCGATCTCAGACTAGCGCCACAGCGTGCACACAGTATGTCTTTGCGCTCGCGCGCGATGGTCGGCAACCGCAGTGTGACGCAGGGTCACGTCCACGGCGGATGACCCGCCGCATGAGTTTCGCCATAATATGCGCCATTCAGACGGGCAGCCCCCGTTCACCGGACTCAAGGACTGGTCGCATGTGGTTCAAGAACCTGCAACTGTATCGCCTGCACGATAGCGCACCGCTGGAAGAGGGTCGTCTCGCCGACGCCCTGCCGGAGCATGTCTTCCGCCCGGTCACCGGCGTCGAAGCCAAGCGTATCGGCTGGGTGGCACCTGGCGGTCGCAACAGCGACCTGCTGGTGCACGAGATTCAGGGCCATTTCCTGATCAGCGCTCTGCGCCAGGAGCGCGTACTGCCCTCCGCCGTGGTCAAGGAAGAACTCGAGGAGCGCGTGGCCGAGCGCGAGACCGCCGAAGGCCGCCCGCTGCCTCGCCGCGAGAAGCTGACCCTCAAGGAGCAGATCTACGAAGAGCTGCTGCCGCGCGCCTTCACGCGCTCCTCGCGCACCGACCTGTGGTGGGACAGCCGGCGCGGCCTGATCGCCGTCAACGCCTCGAATGCCAAGCGCGCCGAGGAAGTGCTGGACCTGCTGCGTCAGACACTGGGCACGCTCAAGGTCACGCCGCTGGCCGTCGCGCAACCGCCTTCCCAGGTGATGACTACCTGGCTGAAGGATGTCAGCTCGCGCCCGGAAGACCTGATCGTCGGTGATCAGGTCGAACTCAAGGCGCCGGGTGGCGAGGATGGCGTGCTGCGTGCGCGCCAGTTCGACCTCGACGGCGAGGAAATCCAGACGGCGCTGAATCTGGGCCGCGTGGTCAGCAAGCTGGCGCTGGAAGTCGATGGTCGCGTCGCGCTGGTGCTCGGTGAGGACATGGCGCTCAAGAGCCTCAAGTTCGCCGATGCCGTGGTCGATGAAGCCAACGCCCAGGATGACGGCGAAGACCCCATCCTGCGTCTGGAGACCGACTTCGCGCTGATGGCTCAGGTGCTGTCCGGCGTGATCGAGCAGATGACCGCCTGGCTGGGTGGTGAAGCTCAGCCCGCCAGCTGAGCCTTGGGCCCGCTGCCGACCTTCTCTTTTTTCAGAATGACAAACCCGGATGACGTGCGTCGATGACTGACACTGCAACACCCAAGCCTGCCACGACCAGCGAACAGGACCCGTTCGCCGATATTCGCCCCTACCACGACGACGAGGTAGCGGAGGTGCTGGTACGCCTGGAGCAGGACCGCGAGCTGCTCGACACCCTGACTCGCTTCCGCCTGCCGGGCCTGACCCAGCGTTTCCCGTGGCTGGCACGCCAGATCGCGCGCCTGGCCATCAAGCGCGAGATGATTGGCGTCAAGGATGTTGCCAGTTTCCAGAGCCGCATCGCCGTCTACATGGCGCGCATGATCCACACCACCACCACCAGCTTCGAGACGGTGGGGCTGGAGCGCCTGTCCCCGGACACGCCGTATCTGTTCCTGTCCAACCATCGCGATATCTCGCTGGACCCGGCCTTCGTCAACTACGCCCTCTATCGTCACGGGCGTGACACGGTGCGCATCGCCATCGGTGACAACCTGCTGCAGAAGCCCTTCGTCACCGACCTGATGCGCCTCAACAAGAGCTTCATCGTGCCGCGCTCCGCCAAGGGCAAGCGCGCGATGCTGGCCGCCTACCAGTCGCTGTCGGGCTATATCCGCCACTCGCTGACCCACGACCAGCACTCCATCTGGCTGGCCCAGCGTGAAGGGCGCGCCAAGGACGGCCGTGACGGCACCGAGAGCGCCATCATCAAGATGCTGACCATGGCGGCGCGCACCGCCGACAAGACGCGTCCGTTCAGCGAGGCGGTCAGCGAGCTCAACATCGTGCCGGTGTCGATCAGCTACGAGCTCGACCCCTGTGACCTGCAGAAGGCGCGTGAGCTGGCGTCCGTCGCCAATGAAGGCCGTTACGAGAAGGTGCAGTACGAGGACATCAAGTCCATCGCGGCGGGTATCAGCGGCCACAAGGGGCGCGTCAAGCTGGTGTTCGGCGAGCCGCTCAAGGGCGACTTCGAGACCCCGGAAGACGTGGTGAAGGAAGTCGACCGTCAGGTGCTGGCCTACTACACCCTCTACCCGAGCCATCAGCTGGCACTCGAGAAGCTGGCCGCCAGCCGCCCGCAGCTGCGTGAGGAGCCGCGTCTGGCCTCGGCGCTGGATGTCTCGGCCATCAGCGGTGCCGAGCGCGCCACCTTCGAGAACCGCCTCGCAGAGGTGCCCGCAGAGCTCAAGGACTGGTGGCTGGTGCAATACGCCAACCCGATCCTCAATCGCGAAGGGCTCTCCATCGATCTCGATGAGAAGCTCGATGCCGCCGAGGCGACGGACGGCGAGAAGGTCGCGCAGTAAGCCAGCACTGCGGAGCAAGACACTTGAGTCTTGTACCTGCCACGAAAAAGCCACCGTCAATCGACGGTGGCTTTTTCGTGGGCCGCTACTTGCGCCAGAAGCTAGGCGAGAACAGCACCAGCACGGTCAATATCTCGAGACGCCCCATCAGCATGCCGATGCACAGCAACCACTTGGCACTGTCCTGCAGGCTCGAGAAGTTGCCCGCCGGGCCGATGATCTCGCCCAGTCCCGGGCCGACATTGGTGACGGCCGTGGCGGCGCCGGTCACCGCGGTGATCAGATCCAGCCCGATGAACGACAGCGCCAGCGCCAGGCCACCGATGGTGATGAAGAAGAAGAACGAGAAGGCGATCACGGCGCGCACCACCTCATCGGGCAGCGCGCGGCCGTTGTAGCGCTGCGAGAAGACGCCATTGGCATGGATCAGCGAGCGCAGATGGTTGCCGAGCATGATCAGGCCGATCTGCAGGCGGAAGATCTTCATGCCGCCGCTGGTCGAGCCGCTGCAGCCGCCGACGAAGGTCAGATAGAAGAAGGCCACCACCGCAAAGGGCCCCCAGGCACTGTAGTCGTCGCTGGCGTAGCCGGTAGTCGTCACCACCGAGATGACATTGAAGGTCACCTGGGTCAGCGCCGTGAAGATGGGCTCGCCATTGACGACGCGATACAGCGTCAGCAAGACGATCACCCACCCCAGCAGACGCAGGAAGCCGCGTACCTGGGCATCACGCCACAGGACACCGGCCTGGTCCTGCCAGGCACGGATGAACAGCACGAAGGGCAGCGCCCCCAGCAACATGAAAGCCGAGGCCATCCACAGCAGATAGGGCCGGTCGGAATAGACGCCCATCGAGCTGTCGTAATTGGAGAAACCGCCGGTGGCCAGCGACGTCATGCCATGCACCAGCGCATCCAGCCAGTGCATGCCGCCCAGCCAGTAACAGACGATGGCCAGCAACGTCAGCCCGACATAGACCAGCCCGATGGCCTTGGCCACGCCACCGGCACGCGGCAGCACCTTGTCGGACCAGTCCGAGGATTCGGTCTGGAACAGGCGCATGCCGCCGACCTTCAGAAACGGCAGGATCGCGATCGCCATCACGATGATGCCGATACCACCGACCCACTGCATCAGGCCGCGCCACAGCTTGAGACCATCCGAGAGCCCTTCGATGTCAGACAGCACGGTCGAGCCGGTGGTGGTGATCGCCGACACCGATTCGAACACGGCATCGGTCACGCCCAGGTGGGTCGCACCGAAGATCAACGGCAGGCTCGAGTAGGCCGACACCAGCACCCAGCTCAGCGTCGTCAGCACGAACATCGCACGCGGCTTGAGTTGCAGCTCCACCTTGCGCGATACCGTCAGCATGATGGCCGCCGAGCCGAGCGTGATGCCCAGCGAGATCAGAAAGGCACTGGCATCCGCATCCGCTTCACCGAGCAACACCAGCAAGGGCGCCAGCATCATCAAGGCCACCACGCACAGCAGCAGGCCGAGTACCCGGATGACCGGCAACCACTCCGAGAGCGAAAGAAGGCGCATCAGCGCCTGCGAATGCGCTCGGGTCGCCTGCCCTGCGCGAGCGCTTGCGCGCGCTCGTCTACGCAGCAGGTCCCGCGAGCCACCCTTCATGCCACCGACCTGTTGATGACCGTCATCATTGTGCGTCCTCAGCGTTTTACCCCATGACGCCCCGGGCGCCAGCCTCAGTGCGGCGATACCCTACACCCTCTTCCGCCGCTGTCCAGCGCCGCCACAGCGGTGGCCCGCCGCAGGACATCGCGCCCCGACACCTCACATCAGGCGCCTTGTACCGCCCTGCTAGCTGCTATCCTGCCAACGACACGCGTAGCCACGCCGCCTGCTCAGTGCCAACACGCCTGAGTCCGGTTGGGCTGCCCAACCCCTGTGCGGTACACTGAGGCCCCAATATGGCAACGATGCGTTCACGGACAAGAACCTCATGCGTCTGACTGATTGGCGAGCCTGGCAGGCGAGTGCGACCCGCACCGCCCACGACAGCCGCGTAGATATCACCCCCTCCCCGCGTGCCGAGCAAGTCCCGGCCATGCAGCGTCGTCGACTCAGCCCGGTCGGCCAGGCCTGCTGCAAGCTGCTGTTCGCGCTCGACCCTGACGCCGACCTGCCCATCATCCATGCCTCGCGTCATGGCGATACCGGCAAGATTCTCGCCCTGCTGGATGCCGCCACCCAGTCCGACGAAGCCCTGTCACCGGCGCGCTTCTCGCTCTCGGTGCACAACGCCGTGCTGGGCATGTACTCGATCACCGGCAAGTCCCATCAGCCGCTGGAAGCCCTCGCCGCCTGCGGCAACGAATTCGAGGCGCTGATGAGCGAGGCGCTCGGCTATCTGAGCGAGCGCGAGGACGTCATCGTGCTGTTCTCCGATATCACCGCGCCGGAGGCCTTCCTGCACCACGGTGACTACCCGGCCTGCGCCAGCGCCGTCGCCCTGCGCCTGAGCCGCAGCAGTGAGGATGACAGCGCATGGACACTGAGCGCCACGCCTGGCGAATCGTTGACGGACAGCGCCCCGACGCCGCTTGAGGTCATCGCCTGGCTTGAGCAGGCCGGGGCTGAGGCGCTCGCCTGTCGTCGCCATCACTGGCAGCTGAGCCGCGCTCACGCCGCCTCACCGACGCCGCCAGCAGACTGATGCCACGCATGCTGTCGTCACCCCTCGGGCGCCTGTGGCGTGGCATCGCCACGGCCATCAGCTTCCTGACCTTCGGGCTGGGCGGCTTGCTGGTGGGGGGAACGTGGCCACTGCTGACACTGGTGGTACGCCGCCCCGAGAAACGACAGAAGCTCGCGCGCAGCATCATCCATCACTGCATGCGCGGCTTCGTGGGTCTGATGCGCGGCCTGGGCGTGCTCGACTATCGCCTGCACGACTGCGAGCGCCTGCAACGCCCGGGCCTGCTGGTGCTGGCCAATCACCCGACGCTGATCGACGTGGTCTTCCTGCTCGCGCTGATTCCCCACGCCGACTGCGTGGTCAAGGGGCGGCTGGCACGCAACCCTTTCACCCGTGGCCCCATCCGCGCCGCGGGCTACATCACCAATGAAGAGCCGCAGGGCGTGCTCGAGGCCGCCGGCGCGAGCCTGGCGCGCGGCAATGCCTTGATCCTGTTTCCGGAGGGCACGCGCAGCGTGCCCGGGCGCGCGCTGAAATTCCGCCGCGGCGCCGCCAACATCGCGCTGCGCACGCCCAGCGAGATCACCCCCGTGCTGATCGACTGCCAGCCCAGCACCCTGACCAAGGGCGAGCCCTGGTATCACATCCCGGCCCGGCGGGTGATGCTCAATATCAAGGTACTGCCGGACATGACGGCGCATGTCGCACCGCCACCGGCAGCAGAGGATGAGGTGCCGCTGTCACGCGATGCCCGCCAGTTGACGCGCCGCCTGGCCAGCGACTTTGCCGCTGAGCTGGCCGCCTTCCAGCAACGGATTCGCGAGTTATGACAACGCGCTGCGCCGCACTGCCCCTGATCTCGATGCTGATCAGATAGCGAGAAAAACGGATTAAGATATTCGGCCTTCCCGCCGTTAATAAAGCCTGCTGCCATTCATACCGGCCATTATCGGTACGCCGACACGAGGAATACTCATGAGCGATAGCGCCAAGCTGGAACTGGAACTCAAGCAACTGATCATCGACACCCTGGAGCTTGAGGACATCACGCCGGACGACATCGTCGCCGATGAACCGCTGTTCGTGGACGGCCTGGGACTGGACTCGATTGACGCCCTGGAGCTCGGTCTCGCGCTGCAGAAGCAGTACGGCATCACGCTGGACGCCGAAGCCGAGGACACCCGCGCGCATTTCGCCAGCCTCAATGCCCTGCGTGAACTCGTGGAGGCCCGTCGTGAGCGCTGAGCAACAGACCGCGTCCCGCGAAGAGATCTATGCCCATGTGCGCAGCACCCTGATCGAGCTGTTCGAGATCGATGCCGCTGACATCCACCCCGAGGCGCTGCTCTATGAAGACCTCGATATCGACAGCATCGATGCGGTGGACCTGGTGGTCGAACTCAAGAAGTTCACCGGCCGTCGCATCGAAGCCAATGACTTCAAGAACGTACGCAGCCTCGATGACGTCGTGACCGCCGTCGAGCAGCTGATGCAGCGCCAGGCATGACGTCATTGTCCTCTGGTCGAAGGCGGCGCCCGTCACTGACGAGCCTGCTGCTCGGCGGGCTGGGCGTGGTGGCTGCCGTGTGCTGGCCGCTGCTGGTCTATGCCCTGCTCTCGCGGTTGACGGCAGACCCGGCGGGCGACGCGACCAGCGGACATGTCTCGCCCTGGGTGTGGGCACTGATCGCGCTGGGCGCCTTGCTGATCCAGCGTCTGCCCCTGCCCTTGATCCTGCGCCTGACGCTGGCCGCGCTGCTGATCGCCATCAGCCTGCTCAGCGAGGCGGAACTGGGGCTGCGCGCCTATCCGGTGCTGGTCAATCTGGCCATGCTCAGCGTGTTCGCCACCAGTCTGTGGCGCGGCATGCCGGTCATCGAGCGTCTGGCGCGTCTGCAGGAGCCTGATCTGCCCGCCGCCGGCGTGCGTTATACCCGCAAGGTCACCCGTGTGTGGTGCGGCTTCTTCGTCTTCAATGCCAGTGTCGCCGCGGCCACGGCGCTGTATGCCGACCTAGCGACCTGGACGCTCTACAACGGCCTGGTGAGCTACGTGCTGATGGGGCTGCTGTTCTGCGGCGAATGGCTGGTACGCCGTCGCCTGCGCCGCGCCGATGGCTGAGTTCGGTTATCGATGAGCTTGGCTATCGATGAGCTCGGCTATCGATAGCTGAGTCCATGCATGGATACGCCCGGCGTGGATACGCCCCCAGATGAATTCGACTTTCTGAAGAGTTGCCTGCCTCACATGTCTGATGCCCGCCAGCCTGCCAGCCGCGCCACCGCACGCTCCACTGAGCAAGACGCCGCCCAGCGCGCCACCTCCCTCATCCATCAGGGTTGGCGCCAGCTCGCCCGACTCGCACCCGCGGCGCCGGCCTGCTGGCTGGCCAGTCCCGGTCAGCCGCTGCGCCCGCTGAGTCGTGCCGAGCTGATGGCACGCGTCGATGCCTGGCATCAGTGGCTGGACAACCTGCCCGCAGCGCATGCTGGCCGCCGGCCCGGCGCACGCTGGGTGCTGTTCCAGCCCACGGCGCTTGGCGCCTGCGTGCAGCTGCTGGCGCTGTGGGAGCGCGGCATGCTCGCCGTGCTACCCGGCGATGACCGCCCGGAAACCCTGGCCCGCCTGGCCGAGAGCAGTGATGGCAAGCTGCCCGAGACCAGCGCCGCTGGCTGGCCGCCAGAGCAACCCGGCACCGCCAGCTCTACCGGCTCTACCGGCGCTGTCAGCTCTACCGCCGCACCGCATACACCGTTCGAGATCACACCCGACGGCGCGCGTCTCGCGCTGGAACTCTGCACTTCCGGCTCCACCGGTGAGCCGCTGCGCATCGCCAAGCGCTTCGATCAGCTCGAGGCCGAACTGGCCGTGCATCGCACGCTGTGGCCGCTGGCGTCAGACACTGACTCAGCGTCTGAGCCAAGCACAGGCACCGTCAGCCTCAGCCAGGTCAGTCACCAGCACATCTACGGTCTGCTGGTGTCGCTGCTGCGCCCGCTCAGCGAAGGGGTAACGTTTCTCAGCGAAGCCTGTCATTACCCGGAGCAGCTGGCCGCCGCCATCGCGCAGCTGTCCGGCCTCGGGCATCGCTGCCAGCTGGTCAGCTCGCCGGCCCAGCTGGCGCGCCTGCCCCAGGCCAGTGACGGGAGCCGCGTGGCGGGCCAGGCTCAGGCTCAGCTGTTGCGGGTCTTCTCTTCAGGTGCCCCGCTGCCGGCCGAGGCCGCCCGCCACGCCGAGAACTGCCTGCAGGCGCCGGTGATCGAGATCTACGGCAGCACCGAGACGGGCGGCATCGCGCATCGCCGCCAGCACGAGACGCCCCACTGGACACCGCTGCCGGAGGTCGAGCTCCGCTTCTCGCCCGCCTTCGCGGTGCGCTCGCCGTTTCTGGAGCAGCCAGACCAGTGGTGGCAGCAGGCCGACAACGCCGCGCCAGTGGCGGCTGAGACGCCGTCGCAAGGCGAGCAGCAGGCGGCGCCACGCTTCCAGCTACTGGGGCGCAGTGATCGGCTGGTCAAGCTGGCCGGCAAGCGGGTCTCGTTGAGCGCGGTGGAGCGCTGCCTCAGCGCGCAAGCGGAGGTGCTGGAGGTACGTTGCCTGCCGATGCCCACCCGCGATCATCGCCTGGGCGCAGTGGTGGTGATGGACGAGAGCGCGCTGCCGCAGGACCACGCCAGCCGCCGCGACCTGATCGCGCGGCTGCGCCGTGCACTGATGCCGGGCTTCGAGCGCATCGCCCTGCCGCGCTACTGGCGCTTCGTCACGCGCCTGCCGCTGAATGCCCAGGGCAAGTTCACGGCGGATTCCGTCGCGCGACTGTTTGCCGACCTCGACGATCATCGTCTGCCACGCTGGCTGGGCGAGACCTCCAGCGGCCCGCAGCAGCTGACGCTGGAAGCCGAGGTGCCCGACAGCCTGTGCTATCTCGAGGGTCATTTCGCCGCCCAGCCACTGGTGCCAGGCGTGGTGATGCTCAAGTGGGCTCGCGATCTCGGTCGCCGCCTGCGCCTGGCGGGCGTCGGCGTGCAGGAAAGCCGTTTTCAGCGTCTGGAGCGCATCAAGTTCTCCAACCTGTTGCTGCCGGGCATGCGCTTCACGCTGGCTGCGACACTGGTCGCCGACAGCCACGGCCTGCGCGTCGACTTCCGCCTGGAATCCCGCGCGGGCCTGCACGCCAGCGGCCGCTTGCGCTACGGTGCTGAAACCGATGACACACCTCTCAGTTCACCTCTCAGTTCGCCACTTAGTTCACCCCAGACGACACCCACACCGGAGGCGTCATGAGCCAGCCCCAGGCGCCGATGACCGGCCACACATCCTCTCCCCCCAGCCGCGAGTCGTCACTGCGCGCCTGCGTGGTGATTCCGGTCTACGACCACCCCGCCACCATCGCCGGCGTGTGTGCGGGTCTGGCGCCGCTCGGACTGCCCATCGTGCTGGTGGATGATGGCTGCAGCGCACCCTGCGCCGCGGTGCTGGATCAGCTAGCAGCCGAGGGTCATCACCTGGTGCGTCGCGAGCAGAACGGCGGCAAGGGCGCTGCCGTACGCAGCGGCCTGCAGGCAGCCGAGCAGCTCGGCTTCACCCATGCCCTGCAGGTGGACGCCGATGGACAGCACGATGTCGGCGATCTGCCCGCCTTCCTCAACGGCATGCAGGAAAACCCCGACTGCCTGCAGATCGGCTATCCGCAATACGACGCCAGCGTGCCGCGCATCCGCTTCTATGGCCGCTACGCCTCGCACATATGGGTGTGGATCAACACCCTGTCGCTGGCCATCCGCGACACCATGTGCGGCGTGCGCCTCTATCCGCTGGCCGCCACCAACCGTCTGCTGGCGCGTCATGACTGTGGCGACCGCATGTCCTTCGACACCGAGGTGCTGGTGCGCTGGTACTGGGCCGATGGCGAGGTCGCCAATCTGCCGGTGCATGTCAGCTATCCCACCGGAGGCGTCAGCCACTTCCGCCCCGGTCACGACAACCTGTTGATCAGCGCCATGCACACGCGGCTGTTCCTCGGCATGCTGCTGCGCTCACCGAAACTTGCCTGGCGCACGCTGTCGGGACGCAATGGCAAGTCGCCATCCACTCATGTCAGTCGCCCCTCGCAGCCTGACGACGCGAAGGGGAAACACGAATGACCCATTGGGCACGCCTGTCGGAAACCGGCTCCACCACTGGCATGCGCCTGATGGTGATGATTCGTCGTCGCCTCGGTGCCTGGCCGTTTCGCATCGCGCTGTTCCCGGTGCTGGTGTGGTACTTCCTGCTGCGCGGGGTGGCGCGGCGCGCCTCCTTCGACTTCCTCAAGCGCCTCGAGCCAGAGCTTGGCGGCGTGCGTCTGTGGGCGAGAAGCTTTGCCCACTTCATGCAGTTCGGTGAGGCGATCATGGACAAGGTCTCGGCCTGGAGCGGTGAGATTCCGCTGACCTCGCTGACCGGCACCGGCCCGGAAGACCTGCGCGACGCCGCGCTGCGTGGCGAGGGCGGCATCATTCTCGTCGCTCACCACGGCAATCTGGATGTGATCAATGCCATCGGCGAGCGTCACGACATCGACCTGTGCGCGCTGGTACACACTCGCCACGCCGAGAAGTTCAATCAGCTGCTGGAGCAGGCCACCGGTCGCAAGCCGCCGCAGATGATCGAAGTCAGCGAGATCACGCCTGCCACCGCCATGGCGCTGGGCGATCGCGTCAATCGCGGCGGCTTCGTGGTCATCGCCGCCGACCGCGTGCCGATTCCGCCCACCGTCGACGATGCCAAGGCAGAAGCCAACACGGCAGAAGGCAGCAGACCCGCGTCGCCGGCGAGTGCCGCGGCCTCACCGCGCGTGCTGCACTGTGACTTCATCGATCAGCCCGCGCCCTTCCCGCAGGGCCCCTTCATGCTGGCCGCACTGCTGCGCTGCCACGTCTACACCCTGAGCTGCATTCGCGAACAGGGCGGCGCCCATCCGCGTTTCCGGGTCGATTTCGCGCCCTTCGATGACAGCCGCGCCGTCAAGCGCAGCGGTCGCGAGGCGTGGATCCAGCAGGCCATGCAGCGTCACGCCCGTCATCTGGAAGCACGCGTGAAGCGCCATCCGCTGCAGTGGTTCAACTTCTTCGACTTCTGGCATCAGGCGCCAGACAGCGCGTCGAATCCAGACAGCACGTCTGCTCCGAAACAGGACGCCTGATCCGCGCCGGGCCTGCGACAACGCTGCTTCGCGCCCGGCTCTGCAGCCTTCACCTTGTTCGGTCTTCACGTTCAGCGCATTTTCACGCTTCTCTCTTCGCCAGGTACCTCGTCATGTCACAGCCCGCCACCTCTTCCTCCGCCCTGATTCTCGACGGCAGTGATATCACCCTCGAGCAGTTGATCGATGTCGCCGAAGGCCGCCGTGAGGTGCGCCTGACTTCGGATGCCGCCTTCCGCGCCCGTATCGAGGCCGGCCCGGCCCTGCTGGAACGCCTGCTGGAAGAGGAAGGCGTGGTCTACGGCGTCACCACCGGTTACGGCGATTCCGTGACGCGTGCCGTGCAGGGGGCAGAGGACCTCGAAGCCCTGCCGCGCCACCTCTATACCTTCCACGGCTGTGGCATGGGCGCGGACCTGGATGTGGTCAGCAGTCGCGCGGTGGTGATGGTGCGCCTCGTCTCGCTGTGCCGTGGTGTCTCCGGGGTCAGCATGGCGCTGCTGGAGCGCCTCGTATGGCTGCTCAATCACGACATCCTGCCGCGCATTCCCGAGGAAGGCTCGGTGGGTGCCAGCGGCGACCTCACCCCGCTGTCCTATGTGGCCGCCGTGCTGTGTGGCGAGCGTGAGGTCTGGGTGCGCCCCGGCGCAGGCCAGCCCCACGCGCTGCGCCCGACGGCGGAGGTCTTCGCGGCACACGGCCTGACACCCTATGTGCTGCGCCCCAAGGAAGGTCTGGCGCTGATGAACGGCACCGCCGTGATGACGGCCCTCGCCGCGCTGGCCTACGGCCGCACCACCTACCTCAGCCGCCTGAGCGCGCGCATTACCGCGCTCAGCGTGCAGGCGCTGGAAGGCAACCCCTACCACTTCGATGCCGATCTGTTCGCCGCCAAGCCGCATCCCGGTCAGGCCCGCGTGGCCCAGTGGCTGCGCGATGATCTGGCCCACCCGGCGGCGCCGGAAGTCGATGCCACGCCGATCAACTCGCCGCGCCTGCAGGACCGCTACTCGACGCGCTGCGCGCCCCACGTCATCGGCGTGGTCGAGGACAGTCTGAGCTGGTGGCGCAGCTTTCTCGAGACCGAGCTCAACAGCGCCAACGACAATCCGCTGATCGATGTCGAGGCCGGCAAGATTCTCCACGGTGGCCACTTCTACGGCGGCCATGTGGCGATGGTGATGGATAGCCTCAAGACGGCGGTCGCCAACCTGGCCGACCTGCTCGACCGCCAGCTGGCACTGCTGGTCGACAGCCGCTACAACCGTGGCCTGCCCAGCAATCTCAGCGGTGCCACGCTCGAGCGCGCGCCGCTCAATCATGGCTACAAGGCGGTGCAGATCGGCGCCTCGGCCTGGACGGCGGAAGCCCTCAAGCTGACCATGCCCGCCAGCGTCTTCTCGCGCTCCACCGAGTGCCACAATCAGGACAAGGTCAGCATGGGCACCATCGCCGCGCGGGATGCGCTGCGCGTGCTGACACTGGTGGAACAGGTCGCCGCCGCCACTCTGCACGCCGCCGTGCAGGGCAGCGAGCAGCGCGCCGACATCACGGGTCAAGCCGCCACGCCGCCCAGACTGGCCGCCTTCACTCGTGAACTGCGTGAAGACATCGCGCCCCTCGAGGAAGATCGCGCTCTGGAAGCCGACCTGCGCCTGCTATGTGCGCGCATCCGTGAGCGCCATTGGACCCTGAGCGCCATTGGACCCTGAGCGCCGGCAAGGCCAACGGATGAACGAGAAACAAGTCATGAATCAGCCCACAGACACCCCGCTGCCGACCGCCACGGTAGAGATGGAAGTGCCCTTCCACGACGTCGACATGATGGAAGTCGCCTGGCACGGCCATTACGTGCGCTATCTCGAGATCGCCCGCTGCAAGCTGCTCGACATGCTCGACTACAACTACCCGCAGATGCGCGATTCCGGCTACGCCTGGCCGGTGATCGACCTGCGCCTGCGCTATGCCGGCCCGGCGCGCTTCGGTCAGCGCATCGCCGTTACCGCACGGCTGCGCGAGTGGGAAAACCGTCTCAAGCTCGACTACGTGATCCGCGATGTCGAGAGCGGCAAGCGCCTGACCCGCGGCTACAGCGTGCAGGTCGCGGTCGGGTTGGAAGATGGCGAGATGCTGCTGGCCTCGCCCGCCGCGCTCAGCGAGCGGCTGGCCGCCTGGCAGGCCGAACAAGCGCTGACACACACCAGTGATTCGCCTGCCTCCCCTTCAGAAACACAAGGAACGCCGTAATGACTTCGCGCCTTGCCATTGCCGCCACTGCCCTGCTGCTGACTGCCGGTGCCTCCTGGGCCAGCGCATCCGAGACCAATGCCTCAGAGACCAGTGCTCCCAATACCAGCGACGCCAGATTCGACGCCCGCGCCCTGACGCAACAGCTGGCGCGCACCGCCCCTGTCTGCGGTGATTTCCAGCAGACACGCTGGCTCGAGGATGTCGGTGCAGAGCTCGAGAGCCGGGGTCATTTCCGTCTGATCGGTGACCCGAACGCACCCGAAGGCCTGGTGTGGGAAACCACTTCACCGATTGAAGACCGTCTCGAGATGCGCCCCGATGCCAGCGAAGGCCCGAATGGCGAGCCGCTGCCGGCCGACCAGCAGGCGATGGCGGAGCTGTTGATCAGCTTCTTCCACGGCGACTGGCAGGCGCTCGAGGAGCACTTCTCCCTGACGTTGACGGGCACGCCGGATGACTGGCAGGCCAGCCTGACGCCCAACGATGCCCGGCTGGCCGAGGCCATCGAGCGTCTCGAGATCGACGGTGGCAGCTGGCTGGAACACGTGAATCTCGACAGCGGCGATGGTGACCGCCTTGAGCTGACGCTCACCGCCGGCGGTCACTGCGAGCGATGACATCGCCCAGCCGTGAGCCGCGCAAGGGGCTGGATCGCGCCATCTGGCGCTGGCTGTGGGCCGCCGCCCTGCTGCTGTGCGCCCTGCTGCTGGCCGCGAAGATCGTCCCGCAGAGCCCCTGGCGCGGGGCGATCGACACCCGCATCACCGCCATGCTGCCACAGCAGGAACGCAGCCCGCTGGCGGCGCGCGCCGAATCGCTGGATGACACCGCCAACCGGCTGGTGATTCTGGTCGGCAGTCGCGATGCCAGCGCCGCCGCACGCAAGCAGCGTGACGCCGCCGCCCAGGCGCTGCGTCAGGCGCTCGCGCCCATCGCGAGGCTGGATGACGGCAAGAGCCTCGAAAGCCTGCGCCTGCCGGCAGAGGTCCAGCCGGCCCTGATCGCCCCGTCGCTTGCAGGCCTGAGTGACGATGACTGGCAGGCGCGCGCCCTCAGGCAACTGTTCCAGCCCGGCGGCCAGCGCGACCTTATCCGTGATCCCTTCGGCCTCGCTGGCGCCTGGCAGAGCTGGCTGACGCCCGCCAACCTGTCGCTGTCCGGCGGCCAGCTGTTGCTGCGCGCGCCGGCTTCCGCTGGCTCAGTCAGTAACGAACAGGACAGTGACGAGCAGAACAGCGAAGAAGGCGGTAGCGGCTATCGCCTGATCAGCGCCACCCTGACGGGCAGCGCCTACGCGATGAGTGACCAGCAGGCGCTGGAGCAGGCCGTGAATGGCGTGAAGGCCGACTATCCCGACGTCCAGCTGCTGCGCTCCGGACTGGTCTTCCATGCCAGCAACGGCGCGCAACAGGCCAAGCAGGAGATGTCGACCATCGGGCTCGGCTCGCTGATCGGCGTGCTGCTGTTGCTGTGGGCGGTGTTCCGCACCCCGCGGCGGCTGCCCTTGCTGCTGGTGCCGGTGGCCACCGGCGTGCTGTTCGCGCTGCCGCTGACCTGGTGGGCCTTCGGCAGCCTGCATGTGCTGACGCTGGCCTTCGGCGCCAGCCTGATCGGCATCTCCATCGATTACGTGCTGCATCTGGAGTGCATGCGCCGCCTGGCGACGACGAATGGCCGTGGCGGGCTCGCCGCGCTGTGGCCGGGCCTGACGCTGGGGCTGTGTTCCAGTCTCGCCGCCTATCTGGCCATCACCCTGACGCCGATGCCCGGCCTGCGCCAGATGGGCATGTTCGCGGCGCTCGGCTTGATCGGTGCCTGGCTGAGCGTGCGCCTGTGGCTGCCGCAACTGCCACTGCCGACGCAGGCCACCCGCGAGGACTCCCCCGCCGCCCGCGCCGCAGGATGTCTGGCGCGCGCCATCCCCGACAAGCGCAGCTGGCAGGCACTGGGCCTGCTGCTGGTAGCCGCGCTGGCAAGCCTCTACGGACTGCGCAGCGATGACCGCCTCACGCAGCTCAACCCCTCGCCTGCGTCTCTCATCAACGAGCAACGCGAGGTCCAGCGCCTGCTCGCCGAACCGGACGGCCTGCGCTACCTGATCGTGCAGGCCGAGACAGACGCCGCCCTGCTCACGCGCCTGCATGCGCTGGAAGACACCTTCCAGCAACTGAATGCACGCCAGCAGCTGGGCCACTGGGCGAGCCTCGCTCAGCAACTGCCGACACTTGAACGGCAGCAGGCCAATCTCGGCGCCATGCGTGAGCGCACCCGCACCCTGCTGCCCCAGGTGCTGAGCACCGCAGGCCTGCCACCCGAGCTGGTCACACGTGCCGAGCAGGCCATCGCAGACGCTCACCCGCTGCGCCCGGCGGACTGGGTCGCGCTGCCCGCCGGCGAGATGGGCCAGCGACTGTGGCTCGACTCACGCAGCGCCGCCATCGGCATCGTGCGCTTCGGGGATGTCACGACTGAGGGCAGCGAAGCGCTTGCGCGCCTCGCCGCGGATGACGACAGCCTCGAGTATGTGGATCAGGTCGCCAGGCTCTCGACGACACTGGGCAGGATTCGCAGCGAGATGGCCTGGCTGGTCGGCGGCGCGGTGGTCTTCATCAGCCTGCTGCTGGCGCTGCGCTATCGCCGCAGCACCTGGCGAGCCCTGCTGCCGCCAATGGGCGGACTGGTACTGACGCTGGCGGCCCTGACGCTGGCAGGCGTCGGCCTCAACCTGTTCCACCTGCTGGGCCTGTTGCTGGTACTGGGGATTGGCCTGGATGCGGGCATCTTCTGTGCCGAGCATCCCGCGCGCAGCGCAGAAAAAAGCAGTGCTGGCATCTTCTGTGCCGAGCATCCTGCGCGCAGCGCAGAGAAAGGTAATCCCACGCGCAGCGCGAATGAAAAAGCTGGACAAGACAGAGCAGAGGCCAGCACCAGCCGTGCATCGCAGGCCAGCCTGCTGGCGATTTCACTGTCGTGCGCCTCCAGCCTGCTAGCCTTTGGGTTGTTGAGCTTCAGTCAGACACCGGCGCTGGCAGCACTGGGGCTGGCCTGCCTGCTGGGGCTGAGCGCCACCTGGTGCCTGGTGCCCTTCGCGCGCAGTTGATTCGGGCCATAAGCGAGAGGCAAGCGAGAGACAAGCAAGCCGCAGGGAACGCAGCGCAACATGAACACATAACGATAACGATATCGACAACGACAGGGGACGATGCCATGGAATCGGCAGATCGCAGCAACAACCCACCACGCAAGGAAGTCATCATCATCGGCGCCGGACCCGCCGGCGCGGCGGCGGCAGCGTGGCTGTCACGCGCGGGCCATGCGGTGCGCGTACTGGAGCGCAGCCACTTCCCGCGCTTCTCCATCGGCGAGAGCCTGCTGCCACGTTGCATGCAGCATCTGGAGGCCTGCGGCTTGATGGAGGCCGCCGCCGCCGGTGGCTATCAGCGCAAGACCGGCGCGGCCTTCACCCGCCGCGGCGAGCATCGCGTGATCGACTTCCGCGACAAGTTCAGCGACGGCCCCGGCACCACCTGGCAGGTGGAGCGCGCCGACTTTGATCAGCGTTTGATCGAGGGCGCGCGGGCGGCGGGCGCCGAGGTCGAATTCGGTGTCACGGTCACGGGCTTCACTCCCGCCCGCCCCGCGCAGAGCGACGCCACTGGCCATGTACAGGGGCCGCGCTTGACGCTGGCGGATGGCCGCGAGCTGGAGGCCGCCTTCGTGCTGGATGCCAGCGGCTATGGCCGCGTGCTGGCGCGACTCGAATCACTTGAGCGTGACCCGCGTCTGGAGCCGCGCATGGCGCTGTTCGGCCATGTCCACGATGGCATCGCCGACCTCGCGCCGCCCGCCGAGGGCTATCGCCGCGACAATATCCTGATCGCCTCGCATCCGACGCATCCCGATGTCTGGTACTGGCTGATTCCCTTCACCAATGGCCGCGCCTCGCTGGGCGTGGTCGGCCCGCGCGAGCTGATCGAGCCTGGCGCCGAGGACGATGCGCAGACACGTCTATGGCAGTGGGTGATGGAAGAACCACGCCTGGCGGAGCTGCTGCGCGATGCCACGCCCGCCAACGCCGTGCAGTCGCTGGGCGGTTACAGCGCTGATGTCAGTCGTCTGCATGGCCCGGGGTATGCGCTGCTCGGCAATGCCGGAGAGTTTCTGGACCCGGTGTTCTCCTCCGGCGTGACCATCGCACTGGAATCGGCGCTGCGTGCCGCGCCGCTGGTCGTGCGTGAGCTTACCGCGACCCGCGATGAGCAGCGCCCCGACTGGGCCAGCGAATACGAGCAGCCGCTGCGCCGTGGCATCGAGGTCTTCCGCGAATTCGTCACCGCCTGGTACGACAGCCGTCTGACCGACATCATCTATCATCCCGAGCCGCATGCGCGGATTCGCCAGATGATCAGCGCGGTGCTCGCCGGTTACGCCTGGGACACGGACAACCCCTTCGTCAGCGCCAGTCGCCGCCGCCTGACGGCCCTTGCCAGACTGACCGCGCCCGAACAGGCACTCGTGCATGACGCGATGCAGGAAAGCGACTCGCTCGCTGGCCTCAGCGCCTTCGGCCGCGCAGCAAGCGTCGGCGAGAACAGGTAAAGTAGCGTCATGAAAAACATGTCTTTCGCCTCTCACGCTGTTTCTACTGGGCTGCACACAGTCGGGCTGCGTTCAGTCGGGCTGCGTTCAGTCGGGCTGCGCAGCCGCCTCGGGCTGGCCAGCCTCGCCGTGGCCGCCACGCTGCTGTTGAGCGGCTGCAGCCTGCTCGCCCCAAAGCCGCTGGAGGCTGTCAGCCCGATGCCGGCGCTGGCGAGTCTCGAGCAGACCAGTACCCAACGTCTGATTCTGCGTGTGGCGCGTATAGAGAGTGATGACAGCGCAAAGCGTGCAGTCGATGCCTATGAAAGTGCCGATGCCAGTGCCGATGCCAGGGCCGAGGTTGGCGAGAGTGAGCAGGAGCAGAATCTGCCGCCTCTCATCGGCGTCCTGCGTCAATCGCCCGAGGCCATGCGGCTGGTCATGCTCAGCGTGCAGGGCCAACGCCTGCTGACGCTGGTGCATGACGCCGATGGCAGCCGTTTCGAGAAGGCACGCCCCGAGGTGCTCGAGAAGCTGCCCTTCAGCGCCGACTGGCTGGCGCGGCGTATCGCCTGGGTGCACTGGCCGCAGGCCGCGATCGATGCCGCCTTTGCGAACACAGGCTGGCAGCTGGTACAACGCGGCGACTGGCAGCTGGTACAACGCGGCGACTGGCAGCAACGCCGCCAGCCCGCGCAGCGCATCATCACGCAAGATGGTGTGACCATCGCCGAACTGACCCGCGATGCCAGTGGCCGCGTGACCCTGCGCGACCCGGCGGCCGACATGCAGCTGACGCTGGAACCGCTGGCAGCGCCCAGCACACAGAACGCCCCTGACGACTCACCGGAAGCTCCCGCGCATGACTGAATCTGTTGCAACCGTGGCCACCACTACCCCCAAGGGCCGCGACACTGGCAACGCCTGTCGCCTGTCACGCCCCGGCATCGTCTGCCCGCTGGGCGCAGACCACGGCCTGATCAGCAGTGCGCTGTTCAGCGCCAGCCGTGGCCTGCGTGTCAGTGATGACTTCAGCCCCGGCACGCCGCTGTCGCTGGGGCGCGTCACCGCGCGGCTGGTAGATGACAGTGACTGGCCGGCCCCGCTGCGCTCACGCAACAACCGCCTGCTGGCCACCGCGCTTGAGCAGCTGGCACCGGAGCTTGAAGCCCTCAAGCGTCAGGGCATCGCGCCGGAGCGCATCGGCGTGGTGCTCGGCACCAGCACCTCCGGCATCGGCGAGACAGAAGCCGCGATGGACGCCCAGCGCGCCGCCGTCGCCCAGGGCACGCCGAGCGCCGACAGCTGGCCGCAAAGCTTTGAATATCGTCACCAGGAACTGGGCGCGCCCGCCGAGTGTGTCGCCTGGCTGAGCGGCGCGCGCGGGCCGATCTACACCCTGTCCACCGCCTGCACCTCCAGCGCCAAGGCGCTGGCCAGTGCGCGACGTCTGCTGGCCTCCGGCCAGTGCGATGCGGTGATCGCCGGTGGCGCCGACAGCCTGTGCCACATGACGGTGAAAGGCTTCATGAGCCTGGAGGCCGTCAGCCGCAAGCAGAGCCAGCCGCTGGGGGCCGAGCGCGATGGCATCAATCTGGGCGAGGCCGCGGTGCTGTTCGTGGTCACGCCTGAGCGTGGTGGCGTACAGCTGACCGGCGTCGGCGAATCCAGCGATGCCCACCATATTTCCGCGCCCTGCCCCGATGGCAGCGGCGCCGAGGCCGCCATGCGCGGCGCGCTCGCCAGTGCCGGACGCGCTCCCGGCGAGATCGACTACATCAACCTGCACGGCACCGCCACGCCGCTGAATGACGCGATGGAAAGCCTCGCCATCAGCCGCCTGTTCGGTGCAGATGCCGACTCTGACACCGGTTCTGATATCGATCACGCCCGTCTGCCCGCCGTCAGCTCGACCAAGGCCCTCACCGGCCATACGCTGGGCGCCTGCGGGGCACTGGAAGCCGCCTTCTGCTGGCTGGCGCTGGAACATGGCCGCCTGCCGCCGCATGCCACGCCGCGTGAGGCGCTGGACCCGACACTGCCTGCGCTCAACATCGTCTATCGTGACCGCCCCGAGACCCCGCCGCTGCGGGTGATGAGCAATGCCTTCGCCTTCGGCGGCAACAATATCTCGCTGGTGCTGGAGCGCCACACCACCGACCCGGAGTCCTCTGCATGCTGACCCCGAGCACCGACTCAGTTTCCCCTGCTGGCGCTGATGTGCAGCCCCGTGAGGCGCGCTATCCCGCCATGCCCTGCGCCATCGGCCCCTATGTGCCCCATGATGCGGGCATGTGCCTGCTGGATAGCGTGCTGCGCTGTGACGAGCATTCGCTGAGCACTGACATCACCCCGACGCCAGACAACCTGTTCGCCGAGCAGGACGCCGACGGCCAGGCCGTGATTCCCGCTTGGGTCGGGCTTGAATGGATGGCTCAGGCCATCGCCGCCTGGTCGGGCCTGCAGGCCGCGCGTAGTGGCCAGCCGCCACGGGTCGGCTTTCTGCTCGGGAGTCGCCGCTATGAGAGCGAAGTCGCCGCCTTTTCCTGCGACTGTCGCTGGCAGATTCATGTTCAGCTCGACTATCGTGCCGACAACGGTCTGGGCGCCTTCGAGGCCACCATCAGCGACGAGCACGGCGCCACTGTCGCCCGTGCCGGCGTCAATGTCTTCGAGCCCGCGCCCGAGGCGCTGCCCTCCGCGGCGTCTACGCAAGAGACCGCACAAGAATCCTCACCCGGACAGCAGGATGCTGCCGGTGCCTCATCGCAAGGTAATGTCTGATGTCTGTCACATCCCCCGCTACTGAAACTGCCACCGCCGCCCCTGAAGCACGCGAGTGGATTCTGGTCACCGGCTCCAGCCGTGGCATCGGCCGCGCCATCGCGCTGCGTCTGGCCCGCGAAGGCTACAACCTGGTGCTGCATTGTCGCTCGCGCCGTGACGCCGCCGAGGAGGTCGCGCGTGAGATCAGCGCCCTGGGCGGCGAATCGCGCATCCTGAGCTTCGATGTCGCCGACCGTGAGGCCGCGCGCAGCGCGCTGGAAGCCGATATCGAGGCCCACGGCTGCTACTACGGGGTGGTCTGCAATGCCGGTATCCATGCCGACAACGCCTTCCCGGCGCTCACCGATGAAGACTGGGACAGCGTGATCCGCACCAACCTCGATGGCTTCTACAACGTCATCAAGCCGCTTTCCATGCCGCTGGTACGCCGCCGCAAGCCGGGGCGCATCATCGTGATGTCCTCGGTGTCGGGCATGATGGGCAATCGGGGGCAGGTCAACTATTCCGCCGCCAAGGCGGGGCTGATCGGCGCGGTCAAGGCGCTGGCGGTGGAGCTGGCCAAGCGCCGCATCACCGTCAATGCCGTCGCACCGGGCGTCATCGCCACCGAGATGACCGAAGGCGTCGAGATGGAAGAAGCGCTGAAGATGATTCCCATGCGCCGCGCGGGGGAAGCCGAGGAAGTCGCCGCCACCGTGGCCTTCCTGTGCTCGAAGGACGCCGGCTACATCACCCGTCAGACCATCGCGGTGAATGGGGGGATGTTCTGATGACGACTTCCTCTCACGCACTGCGCGGCAGACGTGTCGTGGTCACCGGCATGCATGGCTTCTCGCCCATCGGCAATGACTGGCCGACCCTGCGCGCCAACCTGGCCGCCGGGCGCACCGGCATCCGCTATATCGAGGACTGGGACAAGTACGACGGTCTCAACACCCGCCTCGGCGCGCCGGTCAACGACTTCGAACTGCCCAGTCACTACAACCGTCGCGCGCTGCGCAGCATGGGCCGTGTGGCGCAGCTGGCGACCCGTTCCAGCGAGCTGGCGCTGGAAGCGGCCGGCCTGAGTGACAGCCCGCTCAAGGAGAGCGGCCAGATGGGCATCGCCTATGGTGCCTCGGCCGGTGAGCCGGACGCGGTGGCCGACTTCGGCAACATGCTGATCAACCACTCCACCGACGGGCTCAGCGCCAATTCCTATATCCGCATGATGGCGCACACCGCGCCGGTCAATATCGGCGTATTTCTCGGCATCAAGGGGCGGATCCACACCACCTCCAGCGCCTGCACCTCCGGCAGTCAGGGCATCGGTTACGCCTATGAGGCGATCCGCTTCGGCCGCCAGACCGCGATGGTCGCCGGTGGCTGCGAGGAGCTGTCCGCCGCCGACGCCGCCGTGTTCGATACCCTGTTCGCCACCAGCACCTGCAATGAGCGCCCGGACCTGTCACCGCGGCCCTTCGATGCCGAACGTGATGGCCTGGTGATCGGTGAAGGCGCCGGCACGCTGATTCTGGAAGAGCTGGAGCATGCCCTGGCGCGCGGCGCGACCATCCACGCCGAGATTCTCGGCTTCGGCACCAACTCCGATGGCCGTCACGTCACCCAGCCGGACGCCAACATGATGGAAGCCGCGATGCGCATGGCGCTGGAGGATGCCGGTGTCGAGGCCAGTGAGATCGGCTATGTCAGCGCCCATGGCACCGCCACCGAGCGCGGCGATATCGCCGAGAGCCACGCCACCCATGCGGTGTTTGGCGATTCCACGCCGATCAGCGCCTTCAAGAGTTACACCGGCCATACGCTGGGTGCCTGTGGCGCGCTGGAGGCCTGGATCGCCATCGAGATGATGCGCGATGGCTGGTTCCACGGCACCGCCAATCTCACCAGTCTCGACCCACGCTGCGCGCAGCTCGACTACCTCACCGGCGCAGGCCGCGAGATCGAGACGGACACCGTGATGAGCAACAACTTCGCCTTCGGTGGCATCAATACCTCGCTGATTCTGCGTCGCTGGCAGGGTGAGTGAGTCACTGGCAATCTGATCTGGCGCCAGTCACCACGCTTCGCGCTGACGCCTCTGCAGGGTGTCGCCAACGTACGACTTTGCAGCGGGTCGGATCTGGCGCAAGATACGCGCCCGCTGCATGGTCTATGGTGTGATTGGCTCACGCCCCTGGCTGGCTGACGGCGATATTCACTGGCGTCGCGCCAGTCAATCACCCTGTTAGGAGAGGTCTCAGATGGCGTCACGTTCTGCTCAGTCGCTCGCATCCTCGAAACGTTCCGCGGCACCTGCCACGCGCGCCCGCTCGGGTCGCGCCTCGCGTGTGCTGACACTGGTGTCTGCGCTGCTGCTCGGCTCTGCGGGGCTTGTGGCCTCCGCGCCGGCGGTGGCGCGGGACACGCAGCACTTCCTGCCGATCATGCCGGTGATGGCCAGCACCGCGGCCAGTCAGCGACTGGGCAAGGACGTGGCCTTCTTCTTCGGTGACAAGCAGCCCTACGAGCGAATCGAGAAGCGCGGCTGGGCGCGGGTGAACCCGAAGACCAACGCCACCAACAAGAGCGATGCGGAAGCCTGTCGCTGGGTGTTCCTGTCGGCGCTGCGTGAGCTGCAGGAAAAGGCGCGCGAATACGGGGCCAATGCGGTCATCAACATTCGCAGCGACTATGACAAGGTGCCCTACTCCAGCAGCGAGAAGTACGAGTGCCATGCGGGCAATATCGTCGCGGGCGTCGCGTTGCGTGGGGATCTGGTGATCCTGCATCCGAAGAACTGATTCGTCATCATGATGGCCAGGCAAGGCAAGGATGTGAGCGGGGCAAGTGAGCCGGTTGAGGATAACTCGGCAATCGAGCCAGCGGCGCGTCCGACCGATCACCCCGCCTACCGCTGTGTGGTGCTGGGGCATGCTGCAGCGGATGGCTCCGCTTCGCTGAGCGCAGGTTCACTGAGCACTGGCTTGCTTAACAACGAGCTGCCAAGCACCGAGCCGCTGATCTCGCATGATCCCCATGCCCTCGCCGCTTCACTGGCGTCTGGCGGCGCTGCCCGCGCCTTGCCGAATCCCAGCTCTGAATCATCCCCTCGGCCAGCCCGCCTGTGGCTGGCCGAGGCGTGTGTGCTGCCAGCATCCTGTGCTGATTCCTCTGCTCCCTCTATCAACTCCTCGGCTGAGGCTTCCCGCCATCGCGCGCTGCGCGCTCGCCAGCCGGATGTGGATAACGCGGACACCCCCGTGTCATCTACCAAGGCCCGCCGTCGCCAGCAACGAGAAGCCGAATCGCACCTCGCCCGCCTTCTGCTCGGCGAACTCGCCGCTGCCCAAGGCATTGCGCTACCGCTGGCCGACTGGTCGCCGCGTGGCCAGGCACCCCATCACCCTGCGCTACCGGCTGGCTTCTACGTCTCCATCGCCCACCGCCACGGCCATGTACTCGTCGGCCTCGCCACCCTCCCGCTCGGGCTGGACCTCGAATACCGCAACCCCCGCCACGCCCACGAACTCGACGCCCGTATCGCCATGCTGCCTACAGACGCACGCGAACGCCTCGCCGAGGCATCACACCTCAGCGAGACAGAACGATTGGACGGGTTTTATCGGGAATGGGTAGGGTATGAATGCACATTAAAACATTCTTTATCCACATGACTCCAAAATACTTCTGTCACCTTTTTCGATCTTGATACTTATGTGTCGGGTTCCGTCTGATTGATTACAGACTGGGTAAACAGCTCCGGCCGTTCGGCCTGCCACTCCCCCCCACTGTCACACTAGTTGGAGTATCAGCGGCTGTTAGACTCTGAACCATATGGGGCGTGATGAGGTTCCGATGAAGTACTCCGACGAGCGCCGGGAGGCCATCCTCAAGAAGCTGCTCCCGCCGCACAACCGCACGGT
>NZ_JADPPY010000175.1:0-207 GCF_018340035.1 Cobetia sp. MC34 | reverse complement strand
TGCGCCGAGCGTGCAGCGAGAGCGTCGCCGCCACCTTGAGCACCTGTTCACGCATCCGGCTCAGGCTCCAACCCTGCCGGGTCTGGCGCCCCAGCAAGCAGCGAAGGCCATGCAGAACCTGATAGGCGTAGAGACTCAGCAACAGGCTCACCTCATTGCGGGCCATCACGTCCTGGACGGTGGAGGCACCGCGATCGGTCGACGAGA
>NZ_JADPPY010000174.1:0-224 GCF_018340035.1 Cobetia sp. MC34 | reverse complement strand
GTGCCAGCTACTCGGTATCAGTCGCTCCTCAATGTACTATCAGCGCAAGGCGCTAGGGGCCTATGACCTGGAGTTAATGCGTCTGATCGACGCGGAGCATCTGCGCACACCGGTCTATGGCTCACGAAGGATGTCAGCCTATCTCAATCGCTTGGGCCACGCAGTGAGCCGCAAGCGCGTCCAGCGATTGATGCGCGGGATGGGACTACAGGCTATTTATCCGA
>NZ_JADPPY010000173.1:0-232 GCF_018340035.1 Cobetia sp. MC34 | reverse complement strand
ATGTGGTCATTTAGCAGCTTTCGCTCATGGATGATCCGATGCTGACACCGTCTCTTATGCACCATTTATCGATTGTTTCCGACTTCCGCCAGGCGTGGAAAGTGCAGCATCAGCTGTCGGATATCTTGTTTCTGATCGTCTGTGCGGTGATCTGTGGTGCAGAAGGTTGGGATGAAATCGAAGATTTTGGCCACGCGAAGTTGGACTTTCTTCGCCAGTACGGCGATTTTAA
>NZ_JADPPY010000172.1:0-235 GCF_018340035.1 Cobetia sp. MC34 | reverse complement strand
TCGGTCGTTGAGCCGGGCCCAGCGCGTGGCACTGGTCGAGCCGCAGGCGCCCGACATCAGCCTCCGGCGTCAGTGCCAGCTACTCGGTATCAGTCGCTCCTCAATGTACTATCAGCGCAAGGCGCTACGGGCCTATGATCTGGAGTTAATGCGTCTGATCGACGCGGAACATCTGCGCACACCGGTCTATGGCTCACGAAGGATGTCAGCCTATCTCAATCGCTTGGGCCACGCA
>NZ_JADPPY010000171.1:0-237 GCF_018340035.1 Cobetia sp. MC34 | reverse complement strand
GCCTTGCCTGCCCGCTCAGCGCGAAGCCTGCGAACCCAATACTCCATGGTGGATTTGCCAACCCCCATGGCCTCACACGCCGCCTTCAGCGTGTAGCCCTGGTCGACCACGAGCTGGGCCGCTTCCATGCGAAATTCCGGGCTAAACGTTCTCTTCTTCGTCATCATCTGCACCTGATTGTCTCTGTGAGCCATCATACACTCAAAGTCAGGTGGCCAGATTCACTGTGCCACTACA
>NZ_JADPPY010000170.1:0-238 GCF_018340035.1 Cobetia sp. MC34 | reverse complement strand
GCTACCACTGCGCCCTCAGTCACGTCATGGCAACTTTTCATCCACTCAGCGAATGCAGTTTGCAGCTGCTCAGCATTCACCAGGGCCATCACCCTGGCCAAGGTATCGTGACTCGGCACGCCAGCCTTAAAATCGCCGTACTGGCGAAGAAAGTCCAACTTCGCGTGGCCAAAATCTTCGATTTCATCCCAACCTTCTGCACCACAGATCACCGCACAGACGATCAGAAACAAGATAT
>NZ_JADPPY010000016.1:0-83119 GCF_018340035.1 Cobetia sp. MC34 | reverse complement strand
GAGACCTGGATCTTTCTCAGGTTGCCAATGTCGGGGTAGACGAAACGGCATCACGTCGAGGGCAACGTTACGTCACCGTATTTCTCGATATGCAACGCCAACAAGAGCCGGTGATCTTTGCTGTCCAGGGGCGTGGAAAAGAGACAATCAAGGCGTTCAGCGCCTTTCTAGAGGCACATGGCGGCGCCCCGGGCAATGTGGTTGAAGTCGTGTGTGACATGTCTCCGGCTTTCCTCAATGGCACTGCGGAACATCTTCCTGATACTCGAGTGACGGTTGACTGGTTCCCTATCGTGCAGACGTTCACCAAGGCGTTGGATGAAGTGCGTAAGCGGGAACGTCGAGAAAAAAACCATTCCAAGGCCCTGCGCTGGGCTTGAGCACCTTGATCATGGTGCCGTTCATGGACATGAGACAGGCGATTGCGGTGCCCTTCGCCGATTAGTGGTGGGTCTTCATCCTGTTCGGGCTGGTGGGCGGTGGCCTGTCCTTCTATTGCTATATTGCCGGATTGCGTCATAGCTTGCCCTCGGTCGCCTCCATCGTCGCCATGATCGAGCCGATCACTGCCACCCTGTACGGCCTGTTGATTCTGGGACAGGGGCTGGATGCCATGCAGATAGGCGGCATGGTGCTGATTCTGCTCGCGATCACGCTGCTGAGCCTGGCGCAGAATCGCCTGGATGTGTTGCTACGCATGCCGCTCGGGCTGCGTAAGGACAACTCAAGAGACGCGCAGGCGAAACAGACGGGTCAATGACATCTCGTGAACCCTGAACCAACGCCTTCCTTCTGCTTGCGATCCTGATGAATGCCGAGAGGTACACGATGCGTGAGTCTCGAGGGCAATAGCGAAGGGATGAAGGGGCCTGAAACACGACAACGCCTCGTCAGCATGACTGGCGAGGCGTTGTCGTGTTGTGACGTATATGACGTCGAGTGTTGCCAGTGCGCACTGGATCTGGCTCGCTGTCAGCTATCGCTGATCACGGCGGCAAGTTCAGGGCTCGGGCGGCTGGCGTTGACGAAGAAGTCATTCATCGTCAATAGCAGGTACTTCTTCATCATGTTCTGGGCCGGCAGGAAGATGCGATCTCCGAAGTCGAAGTTGCCTGCCTGGTGCGACACGGAGTCCTGAACGGCGTAATCCTTGCTGAACAGCAACTGCTCGTTCTTGTCGTAGAGACGATACTGGACATCGAAATCGGCAATGATATCGAAATCTTCATTGGCGACACCGAAGGTCAGCAGATTCTTGGTCAGGTTCTGGGCGATCAGGTAATCAAGATAGACAGGGCCGCGATTCTCATGGGCCTGGATTTCAACCTGCAGGCGGTAGTCGCTGGCACGTGCATCATGGGTGATGCGCGAAGACGCGGGCAATTGCTCACGCAGCAATTGATTGAAGTGGGTCATCGCAGGTGAACAGATGCGCGACAGCTTGATGTTGCCCAGTGGTTGCATGGCCTGTTGGGCAGCGCCAGAAAACAGGTTGGCCTGTGGCTGGCTGTAATAGACGTCGGAATAGAACACCTTGTGCTGGTAGGCCTGCGCCTCCACCGGCGTGACCTTCGGGACATCGATCTGCGCGCGCGACACACAGCCGGCCATCACCATGAGGGCAATGCCCGCGCTAGCGAGTTTCATCAATGGCATGGGCATTCGAGTGACGGGCATATGACGAATTCTCGGGTGTAGCGAAGTTGTCGCTCACCGTAACATGCGCATGTCACAAGGCTAAACACGGGTCAGACAACGTCTTTCAACCATTGTTAACTTTTGTTTAATATTGTTGCGTTTGTATATGTGAAGACTCGCAAGAGGCGCCAGCTCAATCGAACCAGCGCTTGAGCGTCGTCTCCGCGCGCGCGGAATGTTCCGGCTTGATATGCGCGGCGACGATGGCGACGGCACCCGCCATCAGCGTCAGGTCATCGGTGTAGCCAAGCAGTGGCGTGAAATCGGGCAGACCATCGATGGGCGAGATGAAATAGCCCAGCGCCCCATAGATGGTGGTGCGCGCCCAGAGAGGCGTATCTGGGTCCTGGGCGGCGAAATACATGCGAAATGCGGGATTGAGCACGCGCTTGCCGGCCTTTCTGGCGGCGCCGCTCACCTTGCGCCAGAAGCCGGCCTCCGAGTAGTCCTCGGCATGGGCGTCGAGCTGCTCCTGGTGTGGACGGCTGCCATCGCCCATCTGCGCTACCTGATCCGGTGCTGGCAGCCTGAGTGTCTCAGGCGGCTCGGCGGCGATGATCGTCTCATTCGTCATGGCGCTGTCTCCGTCATCTGAAGGTGTCGGCAATGGCTGCCAGCTTCATACCCTGCGCTTTGGGCCTAACTCTATCATGTGACTTTACACGGGTTGCGTCGTTCCATGGTTCGCTCCGGGAATCGCTCTGTGAGTCACTTCGGCAATCGCTCCATGTGTCATTCTGTGGAGCGCTTTCTGAGCTGCTGCGTGCTGGCAATGACAGACAGAAAGACGCCGCCTCCTCACCCGTATCGACTGGGCAAGGAGGCGGCGTCTTTTTTGGCGATCAGGAATTGGTCAGCATCAACGGCTCAGGCGGGCAGGTCGAACAGCAGGGCATGCAGCCGGTGGGCATCGCTCAGCGCGAGCCGTGATGCCTGATCCAGCGTCACGGCGTCACCTGCGCCCAGCGAGACACTTTGCGCATCACTCGTGCTCAGGCTCGTGGTCCCATCGATCACGTGCAGATAGTAGCGGCGCCTTGCGTCCAGTGGCAGTTCCAGTGCTGCGCGCTGCGCGTCATCTCCTTGCAGGCCGATGCGATACATCTGGGCATCCTGATTGATAACCAGCACCCCAGGCGCGGCTTGCGCCGGTGGTGCGATCAACAGGGTGAGGCCGTCGCGGGCGGCGAAGGGCTGCTGCTGATAGCGCGGCGGCAGCCCCTTGGCCTGTGGCGTGATCCAGATCTGCAGAAAGCGCAGTGGCTCGCGGGATGAGGCGTTGTACTCACTGTGCTCGATGCCCGTCCCGGCACTCATCAGCTGGACTTCGCCGACCCCCAGGGTGTGCCGTGAGCCCATGCTGTCGCGGTGCTCGATGTTGCCTGACAGCACATAGCTGATGATTTCCATGTCGCTGTGCGAGTGCGGGTCGAAGCCCGCGCCCGGCGCCACGCGGTCATCGTTGATCACGCGCAGCACGGAGACGCCCATGTGAGCCGGGTCGTAGTAGCTGGCGAAGGAGAAACTGTGGCGGCTCTCCAGCCAGGCGAACCTGGCATGGCCGCGCTCATTGCCGGGACGTAACGTGAGCATGGCAACCTCCTGAGACTGTGCGGGCGCGCATTGAGTGATGAATAGCCAGCCTTCAGCGGGCTTATGAATCGTGCCTGGCCGGGCTCAGCAGACGGTCGAGTGACAGCTTGCCGCCGCCGGTGATCGCCAGGCTCGCCGCGATGGTCAGCAGTGCCAGCGCGTATTCGTAGCCGTTGTTGCTCGCGAACAGACCATTGCCGATATGCACGGTCAGGATGGCGACCAGCATGGTGAAGGCCAGCACGGCAGCCGCCGGACGTGTCAGCAGGCCGATCAGGATCGCCAGTCCGCCGAAGAACTCGCCGCTGCCGGACAGCAGCGCCATCAGATAGCCGGGTTCGATACCAATGGAGGCCATCCACTGACCGGTGCCTTCCAGACCGTAGCCGCCGAAGGCGCCGAACAGTTTCTGTGAACCGTGGGCCATGAAGATGATGCCGGTCGGGACACGCAGCACCAGGCTTGCGAGGCTGGAATCGGTGGTCATAAGGCGAGAGAGGGCGGACTTGAACATGTGTGGCTCCAGTGATCAGGGGATATGAGGTCTTTCAGATCAGTGTGTTTGATCGATAGAGCTACTATAGAATGCGGCTTATCAAAAAAATAACGGAGGATTCTGGTCTTAATGATCAGAATTTTTGAATCATGGTTTCACCCATCACACTCGACGCCCTGCGCGTGCTGGATGCCATCGAGCGGCGGGGCAGTTTCGCCGCGGCCGCCGAGACATTGCATCGCGTGCCCTCGGCGATTTCCTATTCGGTCCAGAAGCTGGAGGAAGAGCTGGGCGTGCCGCTGTTCGATCGCTCGCGGCGCAAGGCCGAGCTGACCGATGCGGGCCACCTGGTGCTGGCGCATGGACGGCGCATTCTGCTGGCCACCGAGGAGATGACGGCGCTGGCGCGTCAGGCGGGAGCGGGCTGGGAGGTCGAGCTGCGTATCTGCGTCGATACCATTCTTGATCCGGACGCGCTCTATCCGCTGTTGGAGCAATTCCAGGCCATTCAGCCGCGCACGCGGGTGGTGTTGAGCGAGGAGGTGATGGCGGGTGCCTGGGATGCCCTGCATGACAATCGCTGTGATTTGGTGATCGGCGCGCCCGGCGAGCCGCCGGTGTCGGGGCTTGCGTGCCGGCGGTTCGGCGCAATAGAATCGGTCTTCGCCGTGGCGGCAGATCATCCGCTGACCCGGCTGGCGCAGCCGATTGCCTTCGAGGCGCTGCAGGAATATCCCACCGTGATCGTGGCGGACAGTTCGCGCAGTCTGCCCGGTCATTCTTCCGGCTTGCTGGATGGCCGCAGCCAGATCATCGTCAAGACCACGGCGCAGAAGATCGAGGTCCAGCGCAAGGGGCTGGGGGTCGGCTATCTGCCGCGCCATCGAATCCATCTTCAGTTGGAGGAGGGCAGTCTGGCACTGCTTCAGCTGGAGACGCAGCGCGCGCCGATCGATCTCTCGCTCGCCTGGCGCAGTGGCCGTCAGGGCAAGGCGCTCAAATGGTTCCTCGAGCGCCTTGCCGCCCCCGGCATGGGTGAGGCCTTCGGGCTGTTGCCGCGCGAGGCGGCGACTGACTTGCGTGGAGACTAAACTGAGCAGACGCCCTCAGCCCCAGTCGAGCACCACCTTGCCCGACTGACCGGAGCCCATGATCTCGAAGCCCTGCTGGAAGTCTTCTACGCCCAGGCGATGGGTGATGATGGGCGAGAGATCCAGCCCTGACTGGATCAGGCTGGCCATCTTGTACCAGGTCTCGAACATCTCGCGGCCATAGATGCCCTTGATGGTCAGCCCCTTGAAGATGACCTTGGTCCAGTCGATGGCCATCTCGTCGGGCGGAATGCCCAGCATGGCAATCTTGCCGCCGTGATTGATGACATCGAGCATCTGCTCGACGGCGGAGGGCACGCCGGACATTTCCAGCACCACATCAAAGCCCTCATGCATGTCGAGCTCCGCCATCACCTCTTTCAGGGATTCGCGGCTGACATTGACGGTGCGGGTCGCGCCCATCTGCTCGGCCAGTGCCAGCCGATAGTCATTCACGTCGGTGATCACCACGTGGCGAGCCCCGATATGGCGGATGACCGCCGCCGCCATGATGCCGATGGGCCCGGCACCGGTGATCAATACGTCCTCGCCGACCACATCGAACGCCAGCGCCGTATGCACGGCATTGCCGAAGGGGTCGAAGATGGCCGCCAGGTCATCGCTGATCTCATCCGGCAGCTTGAAGAGGTTGTAGGCGGGCAGGGCGAGATATTCGGCGAAGGCGCCGGGGCGGTTGACGCCCACGCCCTCGGTATTGCGACACAGATGGCGACGCCCGGCGCGGCAGTTGCGGCAATGGCCGCAGGTGATGTGCCCTTCGCCCGAGACACGGTCGCCGATCTCGTAGCCGAGCACCTCGCTGCCCAGTGCGACGATCTCCCCCGCATACTCATGACCGGTGACCATCGGCACCGGCACGGTCGCCTGCGACCACTCATCCCACTGATAGATGTGCATGTCCGTGCCGCAGATCGCGGTCTTGCGGATCTTGATCAGCACATCGTTGTGGCCGATTTCCGGCACGGCCGTCTCGGTCATCCAGATCCCGGGTTCGGCCTTGAGCTTGGCCAGCGCCTTCATGCATCACCTCCCGTCGTGGAGTCGATCACGCCCATCTCGCGGCCGATGCGCGTGAAGGCGGCAATGGCCGTCTCGATCTGCTCCGGAGTATGCGCCGCCGAGATCTGGGTACGAATGCGCGCCTGCCCCTTGGGCACCACCGGATAGGAAAACCCGATCACGTAGATGCCGGCCTCCAGCAGGCGATTGGCGAAGTCGCCCGCCAGGCGTGCATCGCCGATCATCACCGGAATGATGGCGTGACCGGCACCCGCGAGGGTGAAGCCTGCCTCCTGCATGCCACGACGAAAGCGTTCGACGTTCTCCCACAGCTGATGGCGTGCCTCGGCGCTGTCCTCGACCTTGTCCAGCGCCTTGAGGGTCGCCGCCACGATGGGCGGCGCCAGCGAGTTGGAGAACAGATAGGGGCGCGAGCGCTGGCGCAGCCACTCGACGATGGGCCCGCGCGCGGCTGTCACGCCGCCCGAGGCACCGCCCAGTGCCTTGCCGAAGGTCGTGGTGATGATGTCGATCTGATCCATCACGTCATGGTATTCGTGGCTGCCACGCCCGTTGGCCCCCACGAAGCCGGTGGCGTGGGAATCATCCACCATCACCAGCGCGTCGTAGCGTCTGGCGAGCTCGCAGATGCCCTTGAGGTTGGCAATCACGCCATCCATCGAGAAGACACCGTCGGTGGCGATCAACTTGAAGCGTGCACCGGCGGCGTCCGCCTCCTTGAGACGGGCCTCGAGTTCGCGCATGTCATTGTTGGCATAGCGATAGCGGCTTGCCTTGCACAGACGCACGCCATCGATGATGGAGGCGTGATTGAGCGCATCGGAAATGATGGCGTCTTCAGGGCCGAAGAGTGTCTCGAACAGGCCGCCATTGGCGTCGAAACACGAGGAATAGAGGATGGCATCGTCCATGCCGAGAAAGGCCGCGAGGCGTTTTTCCAGCACGCGGTGCTGATGGTGAGTGCCGCAGATGAAACGCACCGAAGCCATGCCGAAGCCGTCACGCTCCAGCGCCTGTTGCGCGGCCGCGATCAGCTCGGGGCTATCGGCCAGGCCCAGATAGTTGTTGGCGCAGAAGTTGATCACCTCCGACCCTTGCCCCTCGTGTTCATCACCGCCCGCGACCCGCAGGCTGGCACGCTGGGGCGAGGTGATCTCGCGCTCCTGCTTGTAGAGACCTTCTTCATGCAGCTCATTGATCTGACGGCTGAGGTGGTCGTGGAAACTTGCTGGCATGCGTCGCTCCTGTCTGTCGTGGTCCTGTTCGCTTCCGATGGTCGCTGAGCGCCTGCGGGAAACGTGATGGCACAGACTTTCAGCGTAGTCGGGGTCTGTCAGCGGCGTGGTGCGGATCGTGCGCTCAGCTGGCCGGACGCTCCTTGAGTTCGTTGCCATCCTCGTCTTCAAAGGTCAGCCCCCAGCTGGTGACGGCGGCCAGCAGCATGATGGCCACGAGGAACCAGCCCTGGAAGACGAACGGGAAGACGGCGGTCGGCGAGACGGAGGGCAGCCAATCATAGGTGCCCTGCATGGACTGGATCGTCGACCAGCCCAGCAGTACTGGTGCCCCCCAAGGGAAGATGTAGCCCAGCGCAGAGGTCACGGCGTCCAGCATGTTGGCGCGGCGATAGCGATGGATGCGGTAGCGGGTGCCCAGCGCACGCACGAAGGGCGCGGCCGCGATCTCGGCGGCGGTATTGATGGTGATGGCGCTGTTGAGCAGCGCCACGATGCCCCAGATGGCCACTTCGGCGCGGCGCATCGATTGCTTGATCCAGCGCATCAGCAGGCGCGTGACATGCTCCATGGTGCCGCCGAGGGTCATCAGGTGGGCGGCACCGACGATCAGCAGGATCAGGATGCCCATGTTGACGTAACCTTCGACGCCGCGAACCAATGCACCAGTCATGACGCCATCGGCCTCGGCATCGAAGGCGATGATCTGTGACAGGCTGCCGGTGCCGGCGATCAGCATGACAGGAATGGCGAGCAGGATGCCCCAGGTCAGAGAGGTCAGCAGGTGCTGTCCACGCAGTGCCAGTATCAGCACCAGTGCAAAGGGCGCCAGCATGATCAGCCCCGCTGGATCGGCGGCCTCCTGCATCGATTGAACCGCCGCGGGGTCGGTGATGCCGCCTTG
This sequence comes from Cobetia sp. MC34, assembly GCF_018340035.1. Taxonomy (NCBI): domain Bacteria; kingdom Pseudomonadati; phylum Pseudomonadota; class Gammaproteobacteria; order Oceanospirillales; family Halomonadaceae; genus Cobetia; species Cobetia sp. MC34. The sequence goes on along the minus strand of NZ_JADPPY010000016.1, from coordinate 75,061 downwards.
CTCGCTTCCGCCGAAGATCACGAACAGCGCCAGCGCCGGCAAGGCTGCCGCAATCGAGTACTTGAAGCGGCTTTTCACCACGCCGGGGACATCCGCGCCCTGGGTCGTGGCGGAGACGATGGTGGTGTCTGACACCGGGGCCAGGTTATCGCCGAAGATGGCACCGGACAGTATCGCGGCAAACAGCAGGGTGGGGTCACCGCCCACCGCGATGCCGGCCGGATACATCAGCGTGCAGAAGGCGACCGTGGTGCCGTAACCAGTCCCGACAGCGGTCGAGAACACGGCTGCGAGCAGGAAGGTGAGCCCGACGAACCAGCCGCCGGTCATGTCCGAGATACCGCCCAGCCAGACAAGCCCTTCGACCAGTCCCCCGACTTGCAGAACCTGAGCGAACATCCCGGCATAGAACCAGGCGACGATGGCGACCACCCCGATGGGCTGCGTCAGCCCATCGAACAGGCCGTTGGCATAGTCCTCCCAGCGACTGGTGCAGAAGAACAGGCCGAGGGTCAGCCCGAACAGTGCCCCCATGACCAGGCCGATTTCAGAGGACAGCCCCATCACGCTGGTCGTGATTGCCCAGACGACAAAGAAGATCAACGGGATGGCGGCGCCCCAGGCACCGAAGCGGAATGTCAGCGAAGGGGAGTCAGGCGCTGCGTGTGAGGCGTCATTGGGCGGGTGAGCAGCGTTCTGCTGCCCATGATCCTGCTGGGAAGTCGGGGACATGTCATTACCTGTCTACGTCATTGTGATTGTTGGGTGACGACTTTAGGCAGGCGCTGGGCAAGACGATCTTCCGCATGGCAAGGCACTTGCTTCACCTTGCATCGGAGGGCACTCGGTACATGCCTGAGCGCAATGGCGATGTCTGCATGGCCTTGTCAGCAATACAAACGCCAGCAAGGCTTGTGGATGTTTGATGTCTTGCCAGCATGAAGCGCTGAAAATCCAGCGTTCTGCCAGTCATTTCAGCCTATCAGTGTATGCTGATGGACTGTCAATGCGGCGAAGGCGCAAGACGTGTCGTTCCTGGTAGGTAGAGAAAAAAGGTGTTCATCAGACGTGACACGGCCCTACACCTCATTTGAGGGCAGGGCCGGTGTTTTGGATAGATTGCGTTGGACAGATTGCGTTGTCATGCATCGCATCAGTACGCGCTGCGACGCATCTCACACCATGGCGTTCAGCGCTGGGTGAGTGGCGCCGGTGCCGGGGCGGCGCGGGTGGCGCGATCACGGCGTACGCGGATCACGAAGGCGATTACCAGCGCGAAGATACCGAAGGCGACCGGGATGGCGGCGACCGAGATCAGGCTCAGCAGGGTCTTGTAGACATCGCCGCCCAGCCAGCTGACCACGATGGCCAGTGCCGCCATGGAGACGATCCAGAAGGCGCGTGAGCGTTTGACGGTCAGCATCTCGCACACCAGGCCTGCGGAGTCGGCGCTGGTGATGAAGAACAGCAGGATGTTGAGCGTCAGGATCAGGGACAGCAGGCCGCTGCTATCGATGGTGTCGATCAGCTTGAACACGTCATCGACGCCCAGGCTCAGACTGCCGAGCCCGAAGACCACGAACCACAGGCACGAGAACAGGGTCGGCACCAGCATCACGCCAAGCACCATGCCACGCAGGGTGCGGCCCTTGGAAATGCGGGCGATGAAGACGCCGGTGAAGATGAACCAGCCATACCATGCCGCCTCGAAGGCATATAGCCAGTCTGCCAGCCATGTCTTGCGCTCCGGATCGCCCAGGCCGATATCGGTGGCCATCGCGGGGTACTTGAGCAGGTATTCCGGCACCAGGCGCACGAAGGTGGAGAGGATATCGCCGGGCACGGTCAGCACCAGCACGCCGAGCATCAAGATGATCGCGAACAGGGTGTTGTAGTTGCTCAGCCACTTGATGCCGCGCTTGAGGCCCGAGGCGGAGGAGATGATGGCGCACACGGCCAGCACGCAGATGATCAGGGTCGGGCTGAACTCGATGCCGACCAGCTTGACCAGTCCCTGCTGGATCGGGGTGGTCGCGTAGGTGAAGGACAGCGACAGGCCGATGACGGTGGAAACGACGAGGCTGATCAGGTTCAGCTTGCTCCACAGGCCGTTGCCCAGCAGTTCTTCGGCGGGCTTGGCCATCTTCATGTTGTACATGGCGTGGGCGAAGAGCGCGCCGATGGCCAGATAACCGGCCCAGGCGAGCAGGCCCCAGTGATTGAAGGCGTTGAGCAGCGCCATGTCGGTGCTCAGGCCGGCATCGGTGTGATATTTGGGTTCCAGCACGCCCCAGGTGAGCAGGCCGATGCCCATGCCGGTGGCGAACAGCATACCCATCCAGCTCAGGGTATGGAATTCAGGATCGCCTTCGCCGAAACGCAGCTTGCCCAGCGGGGTAAAGCAGACCGCGACCAGCAGCAGCGAGATGGCAAAGGCCGGCCAGGTGAACAGGAAGCCGAAGTTGCCGATCACCGAGCCCTTGATCAGGTCGAGACTGGCCAGAAATCCTTCGGGAAACAGGGCGGCGGCAGCGATCAGCAGCGCGATCACGCAGACGGTCGCGATCGAGGTCAGGTACTGCTCCTTGCCACAGGCCGAGTGTCCCAGTCCGCAGATGTCGTCAGCAGAGTGCGCGTTCTGTTGTTCATGATTTGACTGTCCAGAGACGGACTGTTCGGAAGCAGGCTGTGCAGAGGGCGAGTGGTGGGTCATTGTGCGAGTCCTGATGTTGTTATTGTCGTGGCAGGCAACGTGATACGGGGATGAGGTGACGCGTTGAAGAGACCGATGCTGAGCTCCTGTGAATGGCAAGGACCTCATAAGACTATCCGTACTGGGTAAGCAGTTTTGGATATGCACGACAACTAATTGGCTTATTGCGACATGACGGCCCACTCCAGCGCGATATCGGCAGGCATGAGCTTGATGTGTTGCCCAACGCGACTCGCCGAGCCGCCCCTGTGACGAGATGGCTCGGCGAGTGGGGGGTTGGCAGGACCGGTCTGGCAGAAAATGTCATGTCAGTGAGGCTTTATGTGGGGACTGACACAAGTTCCGGCTTACTCTCAGCCTCGAGCTCAGGCCTGGCCTCTGCCCGGCTTCGGCTTGCCGAGTTTCATGAGGGCGATGCCGGACTCCTGGCATAGCGCTACCAGAAGGCCCAGCGTCATCGCCACGATCACGAAGCTCATCGGCAGGGCGGCAGCCATCAGGATGGTCTGCAGCGCCTTGAGCCCGCCCGCCATCAGCAACGTACCGGCCACCAGTCCGATGCAGATGCCCCAGAAGATGCGGTGGCGCGCCAGCGGTTCTTCATCGCCCAGCGACAGGATGGTCGTGACCACCAGGGTGCTGAAATCCGAACTGGTGACGAACCAGCTGATCAACAGAAAGATCAGCAGAGACGACAGGATGATGCTCAGCACGCTGTTACCCGCCAAGGCATCGGCGGTAGCAAAAAGTGCTTCGGGCAGATTCCAGTTGCGCACCAGCGTCATCAGCTCGCCGCTGCCGGCACCCATGCTGGCTGTCAGCTCCTGATACAGACCGGTGCCATCGAACAGCGCTTGCCAGATGAAGATGATCAGCGGCGGGGCGATCAGTACACCCAGGATGAACTCACGCAGGGTGCGGCCCTTGGAGATGCGGGCGATGAACAGACCGATGAACGGCGCCCACGCCAACCACCACGCCCAGTAGAAGATGGTCCAGCCTTCCTGCCAGCTGCTTTCGCCCGGAGTCTGTGCCACCCACAAGCCCATCGGCACGACATCGCGCAGGTAGGCCAGTAGCGTCTCGCCGAACAGTGAGATCACCCACAGTGTCGGGCCGCCGATCAGGAAACTGCCGACTACGATGATCGAGACGCCGATATTGAGTTCCGAGATGTAGCGAATACCTCGCTTGACGCCAGACACCGCCGAGGCGATGGAGATCGCACTGATCGCGAGGATCAGCGCCAGCTGCGTGCCGATGCCGGCATCCAGTCCGGTGAGGCGATTAGGCCCACTGCGATCTGGCTGACGCCCAGCCCCAGCGAGGTGGCGATACCGAACACGCAGCCCAGCACGCCCATGATGTCGACGGCATGGCCGATCGGGCCATGGATGCGATCACCGATTAGCGGATAGAGCGCTGAACGCAGCGCCAACGGCAGTTTCTTGCGGTAGGCGAAGTATGCCAGCGTCATGCCGACGATGCCGTAGACCGCCCAACCATGCAGGCCCCAGTGGAAGAAAGCCACCTTGAGCGCCTCGACGGCGCGGGCGTGATCCATGGCGGTCGCGCCGGCCAGGTCCGCATGCGGGTTATTGGGATAGCCGAAGCCACCGGAATTGTCGAAATAGAACAGCGGCTCCGCGACTCCGAAGAACAGGATGCCGATTCCGACACCTGCCGACAGCAACATCGAGATCCAGGTGAAGCGCGAGAATTCCGGGACACTTTCCTTGGGGCCGAGGCGCAGGCTGCCCCAGGGCGAGCACACCAGTACCAGCGACAGGGCGATCATCGCGACTACCAGCACCAGGTAGTAGGTGCCGAAGGTATGTTCGATCCAGCTGCGCGCGGCACCGAAGATCGCGGCCGCTCCATCGGGTGAGAGACCGGCCCCGACGACGAACGCCAGCAACAGGCCGGCCGAGGTCAGGGTCATGCCCTTGTGCATGCCCTTGAGCGGACCGCTGGTTTCCGCCTGGAGATGTGCCGTGAGGGCATTGTCTTGCGAAGGGTGTCGTGCGGGATCACCGAGCGGATCATGGTCTGTCGCTGCCATGAGAAGACTCCTGAATTGTTGTAGTTGTTGTGTAAGATGTTGTTTCAATTGATGTTTGAGCTGTCGCTCCTGTCGCGGACTGAGTGTCTTGAGGCCTTGAGAGCGGAATCGATACGGGTAAGGCCGGTGGATGAAGTGGAGGGATGGTATTCACGATCAGGCCAATGCCGGGGGTGGCCAATTTCGAGAACGCAGAGTGCGTGATGCTTGCTTGGCTGGGCATTTTTTCGGTCAATGTCCTGTCAGCAATGCAACCGGCTGTCAGGCAGATAGTTGCGCCCCTTCCAGACTAGTCAGGCGCGGTGTGTGGGCGTTGGAGGCAAGCGACGCCTGTTTGCCACAACACGACGTACAGAGCATGCAAAAGACGCCAGAAATGACAATGCCCGCTCAGGTGTTGGTCTGAGCGGGCATTGGTGACCCATGGGTGACACGATTGTGACGCTAAGGTCACGCGATGCTGATGCTGTGATCACACACATTCTAATAAATGCGGGCCAGTGAGCCTGTGATTCCAGTGCAAGTGCCGAGAGCGCCACGCTGCCCTCTCTACGCTTGCATCATGGAATCCTGCGTCACGAAATCGCTGTCAGAGGCCTTAGCCCGCGTTGGTCTGGCTGACCGCTCGCGGCGTGGCTTGCGGGCCGGTCTTCGGCTGACGACGCGACGTGATCACGCTGCGTGATTCATCGACCAGCGCGACCAGCAGGCCAAGCGTCATGGCGAGGATCACGAAGCTGACCGGCAGGGCGGCAGCCATCAGGACCGTCTGCAGCGCCTTGAGTCCGCCTGCCATCAGCAGCACCGCCGCGACGGAGCCGATGCAGACCCCCAGAAGATGCGGTGACGCGGCAGCGGGTTTTCATCACCCTTAAGCGCGTCTACGGCGCGGGCGTGATCCATCGTCATATGGCCGGCGAGGTCTGCGTGCGGATTGTTGGGGTAGCCGAAGCCGCCGGAGTTGTCGAAGTAGAACATCGGTTCGGCGACGCCGAAGAACAGGATGCCGATCCCGACGCCTGCCGAAAGCAACATCGAGACCCAGGTGAAGCGTGAGAATTCAGGGCGGCTATCCGGCGCGCCCAGGCGCAGCTTGCCCCAGGGGGAGAAGACGAGGGCAATGCACAGGCCGATCAGACCGACGATAGTCACCAGGTAATAGGTGCCGAAGGTGGATTCGATCCAGGCGCGCGCGGCGCCGAATAGACTGGAGGACAGCTCGGGGGGCCAGGCCGGTGGCGAGTACGAAAAGCAGTAGCAGGCCGGCGGAGGTCAGGGTCATGCCCTTGTGCATGCCCTTGAGCGGGCCGGAGGTCTCGACGCGCAGGCTCAAGTCCGGCGAATGGTAGCGCTGAGAACCGACGACTGCCGCGGCGCTGCCGTCTGAGGTGGTTTTTTTGGTGCTGGCGTTTTTGGTACTGGAATTGTCAGGTGAGGCGGGGTCATGCTGAGGTGGGGTCACGCAATATCTCCTGTTCGAGCTGGTCGTAGGGCCAGCGTTCCCTGTCGCGGTCACGGCGGAATGACCGTTCATCTGTCGCGGAAATTGTTGTCGATAAGGCAACGAGATGAAGGCGTGAATGCTTGTCGAGAGGCGCGGGAAGACGCTAACTCCCTCAAAGTATTACAATATATTATGTATGGAGTTGATTTTGATGGCTACAGCTTCTGGAAAATTGGCTGTGTCGCAAGAGCGCGTTCGCCAGCGAGCCCATTCGGTCACTCAGACTCATTGGCAAGGGCTATCGTGCAAGGGCATCGCGGCTGTCCGAGAGGCAGAAATCATGCGATGATATTATTGACGTGATACGACTCTTTATTGCCCAAAAGCGACAATGTTGGCCATCTGCTGGGCGCTTTCGGGATAACATTCCGGCGGTGCAGGGTCGTGAGTGGAGCCTGCACCTCATGCGCTTGCCCTCACGACGTCATTGAGGCTGTTTGCGCTCAGCCGACGGGCAGGGCGGATCCACCTTCTCACTCTCTGGAGCCACTGCACGATGCGACTCGATTACATCGGCCCGCTACCGGAAACCATCGGGTTTCTCTTGCTGCCACGCTTCTCGATGATGGCGTTCTTCGCGGCCGTGGAGCCTCTGCGCATCGCCAATCGCATCAGTGGCAAGCCGCTGTTTCGCTGGTTGCTCATCAGTGAGGATGGCCAGCCGGTCACGTCTTCCAGTGGCATGACGCTGGTCGCCGACCACAGCATTCTCGATATTCGCTCCCTGCCTTCGCTGGCAGTATGCAGTGGTTTCGAACCCGAGTCGCACCTCAATCGCGCCTTGACGGGCTGGATGCATCGTCTTGATGGCGGAGGCTGTGTGCTGGGCGGCCTGGATACCGGCTGTTTCCTGCTGGCGGCGGCAGGACTGCTGGATGGTGAGCGGGTCACGCTGCACTGGGAAAGCCTGCCGGCGTTTCGTGAGCGCTTCCCGACCATCAGTACCTCGGATGAGCTGTTCGAGCTGGGCGCGCGGCGCTTTTCCTGTGCCGGTGGGGCAGCCGCGATGGACATGGCACTGGATGTGATTGCCCGCCGGCACGGCACGGCGTTGGCAGTGGATGTTTCGGAGCAGCTGGTGCACGACCGCATGCGCACACGAACCGACCAGCAGCGCATGACGTTGGCGCGCCGCCTGGGCACCCACAAGCGCCAGCTGGTCGATGCGGTCGCCCTGATGGAGCAGAACCTGGACACCCCCTTGTCGCTGGAGGAGCTGGCGAAGCGCTGTCGCGTCTCGCTGCGCCAGCTGCAGCGCCTGTTCGAGCAGGAGCTGTCGACCTCGCCGCGGGCCTGGTACCTGCGGCTGCGCCTGGAGCGCGCGCGGCATCTGCTCAAGGAAACCGACCTCGATATTCTCTCGGTCGGGCTGTCGAGCGGCTTTACCTCCAGCTCCAGCTTCTCGCGTGCCTACCGCAACCACTTTGGGCATTCCCCGCGCCAGACGCGCTGAGGCCTGGCTGGTCGCCATCGGCGTGATGACGCTGACGTTAATCGTGATGCAGTGGTGAGGCGGGCCTCTTGCATTATCAGGCTGCTCGCCTCCATTACATTATAAGCCCCAAGGAATGGAGCGCGTATGCAGTTCATGAAATATGCCAGGCAGTTGGCGCGAAACCCGCTGGGGATCATCGCGTTGTTCATCTCGTTGATCTATGGCTTCGCGAGTCTGTTGCTGAATTCGGCGGCCGAGACGCTGACGGTGGCGGAGCGTTGGCCGCTGATCGGTTTCATCGTGGTGTTTCCGCTGCTGGTGCTGGCGGTGTTCTATCGACTCGTGACCCATCATCACGGCAAGTTGTATGTGCCGGGGGATTACGACAAGGACCGCTCCTTCATGCGCACGCTATCGCCAGCCGAGCAGGAGCAGCGTCTGACTCGCGAGGTGCAGGAGTCGCTGGGGGAGAGTGATTGGCAGCAGGACGGAGTAGACGCCGAGGCTCAGGTATCAGCCGCAGATGAGGATAGCGGCCAGGCCGTCGACGATGCCGATGTTGCGCAGTTGTTAAGCCCTCAGGACGGCACCGACGAGAAGACGTCGTTATCGCGTGCCGAGCATCTGGATCATCATCGCCAGCAAATGGCCCAGCTGAAGGATGCGGTGCTGCGTCAGATGCAGGAGTCCTCCACTGCGGGCGGTAGTGCGAGCGGCGCGATGACGCGTCATGTGCGTGTCGGGGAGACCGATGCCTGCTTCGATGCGCTGCTCGAGGGAGAAAGTGCCCCCTTCACGTTCATCGAAGTGAAGGTGCTCAAGCACTACGCCAGAGCGCAGACGGTGCTGCAAAGTCTGCTTTACGAGGCGCTGCTGGCGGACCGCACCCTTGATGCCAATTTCAGACTGATCGTCGTGGTCGTGCTGACGGAGAATTCGTCTCAGGACATGACGCGGAAGCGGCTGGAGCAGGAGTGGCATCAGCGCATTCGTCAGTGCCCGGTCGCCATCGAGCTGCGTTTCATGTCACCGGCGAGTCTGAAGACTTAGGCGACAGCTGACGCTCGAGCGGTGGTCATCGGGCCTTTCAGTCATCAGCTATATCTGCCGTCAACTATGTCGGTCACCAGCTATGTCTGTGTCCAGATGCGCAAACGTCCAGTCACGATTCTCGTGGCTGGACGTTTGCGTGCTTGAGGCGCTGCGCTAGTCCAGGGCGTACAGGCGCCGGTCGAGGGCTTCACAGAAGGCCTGCCAAGCGTGCTGCATCTCGGGGAGCGCATGATGCGCGTGCAGCGCCGCATGCACCATGCCGCTTGCACTGCGATAGCCGACATCGGCACCGCGCCAGCGCCAGACATCCACCGCTGCCTCCAGCGGTTGGGTCAGCGGGTCATGTTCGGCGGCCAGCACTTCGATCTGGCGTGCCGGTGGCTGCTGGGAGTGGGCCGGCGAGGGTGAGTAGCTGGCGGAGCGGTCGCCCTCGGCGACGGTCAGCCACATGCTGACCACTTCATCGCGGCCGAGCAGCGGCGCATCCGAGCCCAGCGCGAACTCGTTCTCCTTGGCCAGCACGAAGACCGGGTCCATCGGCGGGTAGATCAGCCCCAGCACATAGCTTGTGGGTTTCTCGGGGGCCGGATGCTCCTGATGGTGGGCCGTCTCCATTTCCGCGCCGTGGGTGCCGAGGCTTTGCATGCGCGTGCCCTGCAGGCCGATGTTGGGCATCTCGGTATCGAGTCGGCGCGCCACATCCATCGCCAGTCGAGCGCCGGCGCTGTCACCGACGATGGCCACCGGTTCGACAGTGGCGGAGAGGTGCTCGATGGTCGCCAGGCAATCCGCCAGTGCGTCCTGATAGTTGGCGTCCGGCAGCAGGCGATAATCGACACTGACCACCTCACGCCCCAGCTGGGCGGCCAGGCTGGAGGCGATGCCCTGATGGCTCTCGGGCGAGCCTATCTGCCAGGCCCCGCCGTGCAGAAACACCACCGGTGCTGGCAGGTTGCCGTCTGCCTTGCGTGCCACCTCCGGGATGAAGTGGCGCAGGCGCAGCGGCGTTGCCCGGCCGGCGATCTCGACATGATTCTCGTGGGTCGTGACGCCCTCGGCGAGCGGCGCACCAAGTTGCTGGCACAGTTGTTCATAGCGCTTGCGGGCGTCTGCCAGCGGCATCTCTACCATTTCATCCATGCCGCGCGCGAAGTCATCGATGAAGGCGCGACAGGTGATGGGGGAAGGCGTCATGGTCATGAGTCGGCTCTCGGCGGGTGTCCCAAGACAATAACACCCCGCCAGAAGACTGGCAGGGTGCGGGTTTCGACGCTAAATCAGCGACTTGTTATCCGAAGCGGACATCGGTTGTCACACGTCTCAGGTCGTCTTGCGGCGGATGGCGATACGACGACCGGCCGCCTTGGGCCAGTCCTCGTCGCCTGCCGGCTGGGGCAGGGCGGCGATGCGCTCCGCCACCGCTTCCGGGCAGGGGGTCGGACGACCGCCACTGATGCTCATCGCCATCAACATCTGCTCGCTGGTGGCAATCTCGCCGCCGTCGGCATCGGTCAGAGTGAACAGCACGTGCTGACGCTTGGGGTCGTGATCCAGCAGCAGGACCTTGACCTTGAGTGTCTGGCCTTCGTGCGCCTCCGCCAGGTAGCACAGGTGCGTCTCCAGGGTGTAGATGGTCAGGTCGTGTTCGCGACGACCCTCGGCATCCAGGCCCACGTGCTCCATCAGCGCCTCGACCGCCATCGAGAAGGCACGCGCGTATTCGGCATCATTCATGTGGCCGTTGTAGTCGACCCACTCATGCGGCACCGTGATCTTGAGCAGGTCCATCAGATACGCCCCTCGAGACCTTCGGCTTCCGGCCAGTACTTGCGCGTCAGCGTCAGCAGCTCGACCAGGAAGTCATCGCGACGACGATCCAGCTCGGCAACCGGGCGACCCGCTGCCTGGTATTCGCAGCCTTCCACGACCTTGTCGATCAGCTCGTCGGTCAGCTCCGGCGCTTCGAGTTTGGTCCACGGCAGTTTCAGGGCCGGGCCGAACTGCTCGAGCATGTGACGCATGCCCGGCTCGCCGCCGGCGAGGTGGAAGGTCAGGAAGGTGCCCATCAGCGACCAGCGCAGACCACAGCCATAGACGACGGCCGCGTCGATCTCTTCGGTGGTGGCGACGCCATCGTTGACCAGGTGCAGGGCTTCACGCCACAGCGCTTCCATCAGACGATCCGCGATGTGACCTTCGATCTCGCGACGCACGATCAGTGGACGCATGGCCAGTGCTTGATAGTCTTCGCGTGCGCCTTCCAGCAGCGCCGGGGAGGTGTGCTCGCCACCCACCAGCTCGACCAGCGGCAGCAGATAGACCGGGTTGAAGGGGTGGGCGACGATGACGCGGCCCGGCGCCTTCTTGCAGTCCTGTTGCAGATCGGTCGGCTTGAATCCGGAGGTGGAAGAGCCGATCACCACGTGCTCTTCTGCCGCGGCATCGATAGCGCTGAGGATTTCCTGCTTGAGCGGCAGACGCTCCGGCACGTTTTCCTGGATCAGATCAGCACCGACGACAGCTTCTTCGAGGGTCGCGGCGAAGCGCAGACGATCGACGGAAGCGCCTTCCGCCAGGCCATCCTTCTCCAGTGCATGCCAGGCATTCTCGACGAAGGCGCGAGTGCGGGCTTCGGCATCCGGGGCCGGATCAAAGGCGACCACGTCCCAGCCATTGGCCAGCGCGCGGGAGATCCAGCCGTTGCCGATGACACCGGTTCCTACGACAGATAACTGGCTCATGCGACACCGCCTGCGGTTTCGAGGGCTGCCACGTCGCCGGCGGTCTTGCCGGTGGACGGATCACGCAGCTTGAGGAAGGCGCGAGTCTCGGCCGGGGTCATCACGCTGGAGCCCAGGTTCTCGATGATGCCAGAGGACTTCTCGACCAGCTGAGCGTTTGTGGCCATCACACCCTTGGACAGATAGAGGTTGTCTTCGAGACCGACGCGAGCGTGACCGCCCAGCAGCACGGCCTGTGCGACCATCGGCATCTGCATGCGGCCGATACCGAAGGCTGCCCAGTTGGAGTTGGTCGGCAGCTTGTTCTTCATGGTCAGCATGGTTTCGGTGTCGGCTTCCGCGCCCCAAGGAATGCCCAGGCACAGCTGGAACAGCAGGTCGTCGTCGAGCAGGCCTTCCTGCTGCAGCTGGCGAGCGAACCAGACGTGGCCCAGGTCGAAGCATTCGAGCTCCGGCTTGACGCCAGCGGCCTGCACCAGACGAGCGTGCTCACGCAGCCAGTCAGCGGTGTTGATGTAGACCATGTCGCCGAAGTTCAGGCTGCCGCAGTCTAGGGTGCACAGTTCCGGCAGCAGTTCCTGGATCGGCGCATGACGCTCGGCCGGGGTCTGGATATCGGTGCCCGGGCCGCCACGGGTCGGGTCGTTGGCATCCGGAATCCAGTCGCCGCCGCCACCTGCGGTGATGTTCATGACGATGTCTGTGTCGGCTGAACGCACACGGTCCATGACTTCACGGAAGTGCTCGGTGGAGTGGCTGATGCCGCCGGTCTCCGGATCACGCACGTGAATGTGGGCCACGCTGGCGCCGGCCTTGGCCGCCGCGATGCAGTCATCGGCGATCTGCTTCGGCGTCACCGGAACATTCGGGTTCTTGCTGGCGGTATCACCCGCGCCAGTGATGGCGCATGTCAGGATAGTCTTGCGATTCATCGTCGAGCCTCACGTGTCAGGACACTTGTCTGCGGTAAGTCGCAGCGGCCATGTCACCAGACGTCAACCTGCACGCCCCGGTCGCATTGCCTCTGCGCCTTTGTTGAACACAGTGTCGTGAAGTTGGGGGCGGCGAGATGATCAGAACGCGCCGGATACTTTGCGTTTTACGTCAACTTTGACGAGGCTGGGTACCAGCCCGCCCTGAATGACGTAAATGCACCTTTGAGAGGCCTCAATCGTGAGTCAACCGGACTGCGCCTTGAGAAGCTTCGCGGCTTCAAGTGCTGTCACCGACCCGCAGCGTGAACCCCAGGTCATGACTCAGTTCCCCGACGGGGTCACCGTTGATGCGTGCCAGCAACTTGCGTGCGGCCACACGGCCTATCTGCTCCCGCGGTGAGACGATGGTGGTGAGGCGCGGCGTGACATGCTCCCCGATTGGCAGGCCATTGAAGCCGGCGATGGCGATATCCTCTGGGATGCGCACCCCAAGCCGCGCGGCGGCGAGAATCGCGCCACAGGCCATGTCATCGTTGGCGAAGTGGATGGCGTCGCAGTCAGGGAATGTCGCTTTGATACGCTCAAGCGCCTGAGCACCGCTGGTCATCTGTTGACGCACGGGCAGGTCGAGCAGGGGGGCGTCCTCGATGCCGGCCGCCGCCAGCGCCTCACGGTGCCCGGCATAGCGCATCGCCGCGCGATAGTCGCGATCGAGCTCGGCACCGGCGAAGTGGATCGTGCGATATCCGCGTGCCAGCAGGTGCTCGGTCATGGCGCGCCCAGCGGCGACATGATCCATCCCCACGTTCAGATCCAACCCTTCCCCCAGCTCCATGATCTCAACGATCGGCTGATTCCAGTTCTCCAGTATCTGGCGCGTCGCATCGTCATGGCGCAGCCCCGTCACCACCAGGCCCGCGGCCGACCAGCCCAGAAAGGTACGGATCAGCTGGGTTTCCCGAGCCAGATCGTAATCCGTCTTGCCCAGCAGCAGCTGATAGCCGTGTGCCTCGAATTCGTCCTGCAGGCCCTTGATCACGTCGATGAATACCACGTTGGACAACGAGGGCACGATCACCGGAATCACGCGACTGGAGGCCGAGGCCAGGCTGCCGGCAATCATGTTGCGCACGTAGCCGACCTTCTCGATGGCCGCTTCGACCTTGACGCGTGTCGCTTCGCGCACGCTGTCGGGGCTATTGAAGTAGCGCGAGACGGTGATCGAGGAGACCCCGGCTTCCCGGGCCACGTCATTCAGGGTCGGCTGCATGGCACCCTTGCGGTTGCGGCGGGGAGATGATGGTGGATTAGACATATGTCGCGTTTTCTCATTTGCCGCTTGTCGTGGCTTGGAGCCTAATCTATTAATGATGTTAGCGCTAACATGATAGCGCTAACATTCAGCGAAGTGTTGATCGGTGTGCCGCATGAGGCCGCCTTGATCAGCGCTTGAACAGCTTCCGCGGGAGATGCGAGATGACAGCAGCAACGACTTCACCGGTGATCGGCCTTGTCGGCCTCGGCGCGATGGGAATGGGCAGTGCGCGCGCCATGCTGGAAGCAGGCCTGGACGTGATCGGCTGTGATATCTCGCCCGCCGCCTGTCAGGCGTTCGAAGCGGCGGGTGGCCGCGCCGTTGCCTCGCCGCTGGAACTGGCGGCCGAGTGTCAGGTGGTGGTGCTGGTCGTGGTGAATGCCGATCAGGTTGAGCAGGTGCTGCTCGGGGCGCAGGGTGAGGGCGGTCTGGCCGAGCGACTCGCGCCGGGTAGCCTGGTGATCCAGTGCGCCACCGTGGCGCCGAGCTTCGCACGTGAACTGGAAACCCGCCTGAACGGCATGCAGCTGGAGCTGCTCGACGCCCCGATCAGCGGCGGCGCCGTCAAGGCACGCAGTGGTGAGCTGTCCGTGATGTCCTCCGGCAGTGAAGCGGCTTACGTCAAGGCGGAACGCGTGCTGGCGGCGATGGCAGCCAATGTCTATCGGCTGGGCGACTGCGCCGGCCCGGGCTCGAGCGTCAAGCTGGTCAACCAGCATCTCGCTGGCGTGCACATCGCGGCGGCGGCAGAAGCCATGGCGCTGGGCATGAGCATGGGGATCGACCCCGACACCCTCTATGACGTCATCACCCATTCCGCGGGCAATTCCTGGATGTTCGAGAATCGCGTGCCGCACATACTCAAGGGCGATTACACGCCACTGTCGGCCGTCGACATCTTCGTCAAGGACCTGAACATCGTGCACAGCACCGGGCGCGAGCTGAAGCTTGCCATGCCGGTGGCCGGTAGTGCCCTGCAGCAGTTCACCGCCGCCAGTGGCGCAGGTTTCGGGCGCGAGGACGACTCGGCCGTCATCAAGGTCTATCAGCGTCTCGGCAGCTTCAGCCTGCCGGCCGCGAATGATGAAGGAGCGCAGTGATGCCGATCGTACTGGGCGGAATCGCCGATGACTTCACCGGCGCGACGGATCTTGCCAACAACCTGGTACGTGCCGGCATGCGCACCGTGCAGGTGATCGGGGTACCCCAGGACGCGCTGCAGGAAGGGGCGGCGAACGGGCTGGATCTGACTGAGGTCGACGCCGTGGTGGTCGCGCTCAAGTCGCGCAGCTGCCCGGTGGATCAGGCGATCAGTGAATCTCTCGCGGCGCTTGAATGGCTGAAAGCCCAGGGCGCGCGCCAGCTGTTCTTCAAGTACTGCTCGACGTTCGATTCCACGCCCGAGGGCAATATCGGGCCGGTCGCCGATGCCTTGCTGGAGGCCTTGTCTGCCACGCAGACGGCCTTCGTGCCGGCCTTCCCCATCAACGGACGCAGTGTCTATCAGGGCCATCTGTTCGTCGGCGACCGCCTGCTCAATGACAGCGGCATGCAGCATCATCCTCTCAACCCGATGACCGATGCCGACATCGTGCGCGTGCTGTCACGCCAGACGCCGCATGGCGTGGGGCTGCTCGATCACGCCACTCTGTGCCGCGGCGCGCAGGAGGCCCGTCAGCGTCTGGACGAGCTTGCCCATCAAAACGTTCGTCATGTGGTCTGTGACAGCCTCGATGAGCAGGATCTCGAGGTACTGGCCGAGGCGCTGGTCGATCACGCGCTGGTCACCGGTGGCTCTGGCCTCGCGCAGGCCTTGCCTGCCCAGTACCGCCGCAAGGGCTGGCTTGAGCCGATCGATGATGCAGCGGTGCTGGCCCCGGCGCAGGGCGCCGCGATGGTGCTGTCCGGCAGTTGTTCTCGCATGACGCTCAAGCAGGTGGCGCACTTCACTCAGCAGCATGCTGCCTTCGCGCTGGACCCCGTCAAGCTCAACGCGAGCGATACCCACTTCGAGGCGGCGCTGGAGTTCGCCCGTGAGCAACTGGCGGCGACGGACCCCAAGCCATTTCTTATCTACGCCTCGGCCGAGCCGGAAAGTGTCAAGGCGGCGCAGGCGTCACTGGGCGTCAAGCAGGCCGGTGAGCTCATCGAGTGCGCCCTGGCCAGTCTGGCCAGCACCCTGGTCGCGGAAGGCGTCGGGCGCCTGCTGGTGGCGGGGGGAGAAACCTCCGGCGCGGTGGTCTCGGCGCTCGACATCCGTGAGCTGCGTATCGGCGGTCAGATCGACCCCGGTGTGCCCTGGACACAGGCACCGCACCCGGCCGCCGGCCCCTCGCAGCCGGAGGCGATGCTCTCGCTGACACTCAAGTCCGGCAACTTCGGGGGTGAAGACTTCTTTACCCGGGCATTCGACGTGCTGGATGCCATGAATCCTCGCGAGGAGAACGCATGAGTCAGTCACAGCACGATATCAACGTGTTGCGTGAGCAGATCGCCACCTACGGCAAGTCACTGTTCGACCGCGGCCTGACCATGGGGGCCAGCGGCAACATCAGCCAGCGGCTGGACGATGGCGGCTGGTTGATGACGCCGACCAATGCCTGCCTGGGGCGTCTGGACCCGGCGCGCATCTCGCGCCTCGATGCCCAGGGCGTGTTGATCGATGGCGACGCGCCGACCAAGGAGCACTTCCTGCATCGCGCCATGTATGACGAGCGCCCGCAGTCGGGTGCCATCGTCCACCTGCATTCGACCCACTCGGTGGCCGTGTCCTGCCTGCCGGACGTGAATCCCTGCGAGTGCATTCCTCCGCTGACGGCCTATTACGTGATGCGGGTCGGCAAGTTGCCGCTGGTGCCTTACTACATGCCGGGCGACCCCGCGCTGGGCGATGCCGTGCGTGGCCTGGCCGGCAAGCACTGCGCCGTGTTGCTGGCCAATCATGGCCCGGTGGTGGCCGGCAAGACCCTGGAAGCGGCGGTCTATGCCACGGAAGAGCTTGAGGAAACCGCCAAGCTGTTCCTGCTGCTGCAGGGCAAGAACCCACGTGGGATGACCCCGGAACAGGTGGCGGAACTCGAAGCCAGGTTCGGGCGCCCCTGAGTGATGACGTCTTCGTCTGTGAAATCCAAGGATCTGACATGACCCGATTGGCCGCCAATCTCAGCATGCTGTTCACCGAGCATGACTTTCTCGATCGCTTCGCGGCTGCGGCCGAAAGTGGTTTTCGCGGGGTCGAATATCTCTTCCCCTATGCCTATTCCCCGCAAGAATTGCGCGCAAGGCTCGATGAGCACCAGCTGTCGCAGGTGCTGTTCAATCTGCCGCCGGGCGACTGGGAGGCCGGTGAGCGTGGCCTGACCTGTCTGCCGGGGCGCGAGGAGGAGTTTCGGGCCTCGGTGGCCGAGGCGATTCGCTATGCCCAGGTGCTCGACTGTCCGCGCGTGCATGCCATGGCGGGCCTGGTACCGCAGGGCGCGGATGACGCCATGCGCGCGCGTTGCACCGAGACCTACATCCACAACCTGCGTTACGCCGCCGCCGAGCTTGAGAAGGTCGGCAAGACACTGCTGATCGAACCGATCAATCCGCGCGACATGCCCGGCTTCTATCTGAGTGGTCAGGCGCAGGCACGCGAGATTCTCGCCCAGGTCGGCGCCGCCAACCTCAAGGTGCAGTTCGATCTCTATCACTGCCAGATCGTCGAGGGCGATCTGATCCGCAATCTGGAAGCGCAGTTCGCGCATATGGGCCATGTGCAGATCGCCGGCGTGCCGGACCGTCGCGAGCCGGATGTCGGTGAAGTGCATTATCCGGCGCTGTTCGACCGGCTGGAGAGTCTGGGTTACGACGGCTGGATCGGCTGTGAATACCGTCCGCGGGGTGAGACGCGCGCAGGCCTCGGCTGGGGGCGCGCCTTCGGGCTCAACGACGGCCAGTCCGGCACCGCCTGATCACGACTCAAGACAGCAGAAACGCCAATAACGACAACACGTCATGAGCCGTCATGCCAGGCGGCGAGCAAGGAGTCCACACGATGCACGTCATGATTACCGGCGCTGCCGGATTTCTCGGTCAGCGCCTGACCGAGGCCTTGATCGACACGGGCAGCCTGAAGGGGCAGCCATTGTCACGCTTGACCCTGTTGGATCAGATCGAGGCGCCACGTCCCGAGGCGGCGTCATGTCTGGCAGTCGAACCGGCCACCTCGCTGGATATCGAGATCGTGGCAGGCGATATCGCCGATGCCGAGGTGCTTGATCGCTGCCTGGCGGGCGAGCCGCAGGTGATCTATCACCTGGCAGCCGTGGTCAGCTCGGCGGCCGAGGCGGACCTGGCGCTCGGCATGCGCGTCAACTTCGACGCGACTCGCCTGCTGCTGGAAGGCTGCGCGGCGCGTGGATTGCGCGACACCCGGCTGGTGATGGCCAGTTCGGTCGCCGCCTACGGAGGCGATCTTCCCGAGACGCTGAGCGACATGACCGCGCTGGTGCCGCAGAACTCCTACGGCACCCAGAAGGCGATGTCGGAACTGCTGATCAATGACTACAGCCGTCGCGGGCTGGTGGATGGCTGCGTGCTGCGTCTGCCCACCATCATCGTGCGCCCCGGGCGTCCCAATGCGGCAGCCTCGAGCTTCGCCTCCTCCATCCTGCGCGAACCGCTCAATGGCGAAGCCGCCATCTGCCCGGTACCGAGCAAGCTCGAGATGTTCGTAATGTCGCCCCGTCGGGTGGTCGCGGCCCTGCTAAAGGGCGCGGAGGTGGCGAGCGCGGACTTCGGCCTCTCTCGCTGCTTCATGCTGCCGGGCATCACCGTCAGCGTCGCGTCAATGCTCGCGGCGCTCAAGGATGTCGCCGGCGAGCAGGCGCTGGCACTCGTCAAGCATGAGCCTGACCCGCGTATCACCGCCATCGTCGGCAGCTGGCCGGCGCGCTTTGACACCCGCAAGGCGCGTTCGCTGGGCTTCGTCGGCGATGCCGACCTGCACGAGATTCTCAATGCGTATCGCGATGAGAGCGCCAACGCCTAGCCAGCGTCTGGGCATCTTATCCAAGACGAGCTCGCTAGACACCTTTGCCAGAGCTGCTCGTCACATCAGTACGTCAATAACAACGATCGGCGTCATGCCAGCCGGCAGCGCCGACACCGCATACCTTGCGCCACACAATAACAAACTACAGGAGTAGCCCCCCATGACAGACGCCGCCGTCGCGGGGCCACAGGTCATCATCGGCCTGGGCATCGCCATCTTCGTCATGATCTATCTGGTATTGAAAACCCGCGTGCATGCCTTGCTGGCCTTGATCATCGCCGCCTCACTGGCGGGGTTGATCGGCGGCATGCCGCCCAATGAGGTCATCAGTGCCATCACCACCGGTTTCGGCAAGACGCTTTCCACCATCGGTCTCGTGATCGGCTTCGGCGTGATGATGGGGCGTATCCTGGAGGTGACCGGTGCCGGGCAGCGCATGGCCTACGCTATCCTCAATCTGCTGGGCAAGAACAAGGAAGAGGCCGCGATGGCGCTGACGGGCTACATCGTCTCCATTCCGATCTTCTGTGATTCGGCCTACGTCATCCTCAACCCGCTGGTGCGTTCACTGGCGCGCAACAGCGGACGTTCGGTGATCGGTCTGGGCATCGCGCTGGCGGCTGGCTTAATCATCACCCACTCGAGCGTGCCACCGACTCCGGGCCCGCTGGGCGTGGCCGGTATCTTCGGTGTCGACATCGGTCTGATGATCGGCTGGGGCCTGGTGATTACCGCGCCGGCGCTGATTGCACTGGTGATCTATGCCCGCCTGATGGGCCCGCGTATCGAGGCGATGCTGGAAGCCCAGCCGGGTGGTTTCGAAGGTAGCGTCAAGCATGACACCGACAGCATGATGCCTGAATCTGAGCTGCCGTCCCTGCTGATGTCCTGCATGCCGATCGGCCTGCCCATCGCGCTGATCTTCCTCAATACGCTGGTCAGTGCCGTGATGGGCGATACCAGCAATGCGCTCACCAGCACCATCGCCTTCGTCGGCAACCCGGTGATCGCCGTGGGCATCGGGGTACTGGTCGCCATCTATGGTCTGATGCCGAAGACCCCCAAGCAGGAAGTTTTCGATCATCTGGAAAAGGGCGTCGAGACGGCGGGTATCATCCTGCTGGTCACCGGTGCCGGTGGTGCGCTGGGCTCGGTACTGCGTGCCAGTGGCGGCGGCGATTACATCGCCATGCAGGTGGCGGCACTGGGGCTTCAGCCGCTGTTGATTCCGTTCATCATCGCCACCTTGGTGCGCTTCATCCAGGGGAGTGGCACGGTGTCGATGATTACCGCGGCCTCGATCTCCGCACCGATCCTGATGGGCATGCCGGACGTCAACATGGTGCTGGCCGCGCAGGCCGCCTGTATCGGCGCGATGTTCTTCAGCTACTTCAATGACAGCTATTTCTGGGTCGTCAATCGCATGCTCGGCGTCAAGAGCACCAAGCATCAGATGCTGGTGCTGACCCTGCCGACGACGCTGGCCTGGGCCATTTCCATCATCACCCTGTTGCTGCTCAACGCCATCGTCGGTTGAGCCAGCCAGAGCAGTCTGTTTTATCAGGAGCGCCGGGCCTCATCGAGGCCCGGTTTTTTCGTTGGATTTTCGTTCATGAGCGAGGTATCAACACGGACATGCGGCGCTTGAGCATCTCCGTCAGCGTGGCTTTCAACATCTGCGCATGTAATAAAGAAAGCAGGGCGATCGAAGGGAAATCAGACATGCCTTCACGAATGGCAATATTGGAGCAACACCTGAGTGCCACGACTCCTGCGAGGCTGAGCTTTGCCCCTGAACTCGAGAGAGACTTTGAACAGTTCGAGCATCGTCGGCGCATGAGTCGTGCCGTAATGGGCTGCTGGAGCCTGATCATCTTTCAGCTGATGTTCGTGCTCTATGACACCGTCTATGCGCCGGTCGCGATGCCGGTGACAGAGAATCTCGCCGTGATGCTGCGCCTGTACGTCTGCATCGCGCTCGCGATTCTCGTGCTGGTCCTCAAGAGTGAGGTCTGTCGCCCCGTCGGGCGCGAGGCGCTGCTGGTCGCGACACTGTGGGGCGTGATCGGCCTGGCGGCGTGGCTGGCGGTTCGCGAGAACCACCTGCGCTGCTTCCTCGAACTCTATGCGCTGGGCGTGGTGCCACTGGTCGGTATCGTCCTGATGCAGCTGCGTTTCGTCTCGGCTCTGGTGCTGTCGGCAGGGGGGATGGCCATCGTGATGAGCGTAGCGATGCCCTATGCCCATATGGACTTCGCGATCGTCTTCGTCTTCATGGCGTTCTGCCTGTTTTCGCTGATCTCCAGCTTCCGCATCGAGTTCTCGGCCCGTCATGCCTATCTGATGACCTCCATCGATCAACTGCGCCTGCAGGATGTGGAATCACGCAATGCCGAGCTGCAGGAAATGGCCTGTCTCGACCCGCTGACCCAGCCCTACAATCGCCGTCATCTGATCGAGGTGCTAAAGCAGCACCATGGCGATGCTCAGCAGGCGAAGAACGGCGTGTCAGCGTCCCATCCGGTGCCACCGTTACCATGTCTGGCGCTGATGATGATGGATGTCGATCTCTTCAAGGCTTTCAATGATCACTACGGGCATGTCGCGGGCGACAACTGCCTGTATCAGATTGCCCAGGCCTTGCAGGAAACACTGGACAGGGAAAAAGGCGCTGGCATCGCCGGTGCTCTCGAGGGGAAAGAGGCTGCGTTGGCCAGCGTAGTTCGCTTCGGCGGCGAGGAGTTTACCGCCCTGGTGGCCGTGCGTGATCTCGAGCATGCGCGCAGTCTGGCCGAGGCAATGCGCTATGCCGTCAAGTCGCTCAAGCTGCCTCACCGCGAGTCGGAACTCGGCGTCGTCACCCTGAGTGTGGGGCTTTGCGTCATCCCCTTGTCGCGCCTGCTCGAGGGCGAGGGGATGGAAGATGAAATGACGCGTGACATGGCGGTCGAGACGCTCTTCAGCCGCTGGGTCGATCAGGCCGACAAGGGGCTTTATCGTGCCAAGCGACATGGCCGCAACCGTACCTGCGTGCAACGTGGCAACGGTAATGGCAAGGCGCGCGCCCAGGCCAGTGATGACCTGCGTGATGACCTTCATGATGAGCGGCAGGCTGCGCAGCACGGTGAGCGGCAGAATGTGCCGCACGATGAACAGAAGGCTGAGTTGCCAGATCACAGGCCGCCGATGGGCGGAGCGGGCTTGTCATGAGAAGTCAAAAGCGACTCCCCGGCGGCCGCGAGGCGATGATGCCGGCGGCGATGGCCGCCGAACGCGGCGTCGTCGAGGGGCTGATCGACGGTCGCGGCACGTCACGCTGGCGGCTCATGTTCCCCGACGCCCTCGAGACCCGGTATGTGGAAGAGACGCGCGTCTCGCGCACGCGTGGCTTGCTGTATTCCGGCATATTCGCCTTCGTGATGTATGCCACCTTCCTGATCAGTGACACCATTCATCGCAGTGAGGACCTGGCACTGGCCGCCATGCTGCGGCTGGGCGGTGTCTGCGTGGTGGCCATGCTGGTGCTGCCGCTGGTGATCAACACCATGCTGGTCAGCGCCATCCTGTTGCAGCTGTCGCGCACCGAGCTTTCGCATGTCGATACGCTGTTGTTCGGCTTCTTTCCCATGGTTGGCAACATTCTCTTTCGGCTGCGCTTCCACCAGGCACTGACGGCGTCGCTGACCTGCACGCTCATCATGGCCGGGGTGATCGCGTCGGAACCTGCCGGTCAGGAGGGACTGGAGCTGCTGGCGATGCTGATCTTCGTCAGCACCACGGGGCTCTCGCTATTGGCCAACCATCAGCTCGAGCACAATCAGCGTCAGGTGTGGTTGCTGCGCCAGCGTGAGCGGCTGTTGCTGGAGGAGAAGCGCGCTGCCGGGCAACGTCTTACCCGTGAGGCCAACTGCGATGCGCTGACGGGCGTCTTCAACCGGCGTCACCTGGAGCGGGATCTGGCCCAGCGCTGGGCGGGCCTGACCCGTGATGACGGTCTGGCGATCCTGATGGTGGACGTCGATCACTTCAAGACCTATAACGACCATCATGGCCATGTGGAAGGGGATCACTGCCTGCAGCAGGTTGCCGGTGCGCTCCAGGCCGCCATCGGCCCGCAGCCGGGCATGGTGGTGCGCTATGGCGGCGAGGAATTCCTGGTTCTGCTGGAGTCAGTGACCGAGCGGCAATTGCGGGACTGTGCCGAATGCATCCGCCGCAAGGTGCGTGCGCTCAAACTGATCCACCCCGATAGCTCCGTGGCGAAAGTGCTGACCGTCAGCGTCGGGGCGGTGAGCTACAAGGCCGAACAGCACACCAACCTGACCGACCTGGTACGTGCGGCGGATGCGGCGCTCTATGACGCCAAGCATCAGGGGCGCGATTACTGTGTCATACGGTGAGTTCCTGACGCGAAGGGGCAAAGCCACAAGGAAAAGGGCATAAAGAAGAACGAAGTGAGACAAGAGAGGTAAGTAGAGAAGAGAGAGAAGAAAAGGAAAGAAGGAGAAGGAGACAGCAAGGTGCGTTCTCGAAAGGGGGCGCGCCTTGTCTTTATGCAGCCATCAGGGCGCACATTCCTGGCTGGTTCAAGGTGCGCTGCAGGACAGAAATCAAGACAAACCGCGTCCGACGGCCGCTGGCATTGGTCGTATTCGAGGCTCGACGTGTGGTTATCTTGATGTACGTCAATAAAGGCGGATGTGCGGCGAAATATAGATGGCAAGCCTGAGCATGCCGAGGGGAAAATACGTGGATGCTGTCATGCAATATGGCGGGCCTGATCGATCACCACCATGGCGATTGATCGGATGGCTGGGCCTGCGGCAAAGCGTCATCGTGCACGATAGCCTGGTGTTTTCTATGCTCTTTGGGTCAGCTGGTAGAAAGATGACTGCCATGATCGATGGAGTTTGGTGGTATGCCTTGTCGTCACGGGCCTGACCGTGATATCTCTGCGACTGTGCGTCCCACAACGGGATGAACAGAGTGCAACCCCTGGAGTCCTGAGGAGTCGCCCATGGAACTGGATCCCGTGATCCTGTCACGCATACAGTTCGGATTTGTCGTGTCATTTCATGCCGTCTTTCCGGTGTTTACCATCGGTCTGGCATCCTATGTGGCCTTGTTGCATGGCCTTTTCTACAAGACAGGCAATGCCGCCTGGGAGCGCCTTGCAGCGTTCTGGGTGAAGGTATTCGCCGTGGTCTTCGCGATGGGCGTGGTCTCCGGCATCGTGATGGCCTTCCAGTTCGGCACCAACTGGAGCAACTTCAGTTATGCCACCTCCAACTTCATCGGCCCGATGCTCAGCTATGAGGTGGTGACCGCCTTCTTCCTGGAGGCCGGCTTCCTCGGCGTACTGCTGTTCGGGCGTGGCAAGGTGCCGGAAGGCGTCCACCTGTTCGCGGCACTGATGGTGTCATTGGGCACCTTCATCTCCTCCTTCTGGATTCTGTCCTCCAACAGCTGGATGCAGACACCGGCGGGCGTCGACTTCATTGATGGCCACTTCTTCGTGAATGACTGGAGTGCGGCCATCTTCAATGCCTCCTTCCCCTATCGCTTCACGCACATGGCGATCGCCTCGTTCCTGACCGGTGGCTTTGTGGTGGCCGGGGTCAGTGCCTGGTATCTGCTGATCGGACGTGATGTCGAGGCCAACAAGCGCGCGCTGTCCATGTGCATGTGGCTGCTGCTGGTGCTGGCGCCGGCGCAGGCGGTGGTGGGCGACATGCACGGCATCAACACGCTGGAGCATCAGCCGACCAAGGTGGCGGCGATGGAAGGCAACTGGGAAACCCAGTCGGGCGCGCCCTTGTTGCTGTTCGCCTGGCCGGACAAGGAAGCCCAGATGAACCACTTCGAGATTGCGATCCCGAAGCTGGCCAGCCTGATCCTGACCCATGATCCCGATGGCGTGGTGCCGGGCCTCAAGGAGGTCGAGCCCGACATGCAGCCGCCGGTGTGGTTCGTGTTCTGGTCGTTTCGCGTGATGGTGGCAGTGGGGCTGGTGATGATCGCGGTGGCGTTCATCGGCCTGTTCCTGCGTCGCGATGGCAAGCTCTACCGCTCGCGCCCCTTCCTGCAGACGCTGCGTCTGATGTCGATCGCGCCATTTTTCGCCGTGCTGGCCGGCTGGTTCGTCACCGAGGCTGGACGCTCACCCTGGCTGGTCTACGAGATGATGACCCAGCAGGAGGCCGTCACGCCGTCACTGACCGGCTGGATGGTGCTGGCCACGCTGATCGGCTACTTCCTGGTCTATCTGGTGGTCTTCGTGACCGGTAGCTACTACCTGACGCGCGTCATCCGTGGCGGCATGCAGCCCGAGCTGCCGCATGACGATGTCGAAACCGCGATGCGCCCGCTGTCCGCCGCGCACGAGAGTCTCGATGATGATGCCAGCCGTACGGTAAGGAGTTGAGCACATGGAACTGATCAATCTGACCATGATCTGGGCGCTGATCATCGGCTTCGGCATCATGATGTACATCCTGATGGATGGCTTCGATCTCGGGGTCGGCATCCTCTATCCCTTCGCCCCGGATGAACACGCCCGTGACGTGATGATGAATTCGGTCGCGCCGGTCTGGGACGGCAATGAAACCTGGCTGGTACTGGGCGGGGCCGGCTTGCTGGCGGCGTTTCCGGCGGTGTACTCCATTCTGCTGCCGGCGCTGTATCTGGGGGTCTTCCTGATGCTGGCCGGCTTGATCTTCCGCGGGATTGCGTTTGAATTCCGCTTCAAGTCCACGCGCAATCGGCATTGGTGGAACGTCGCCTTCAGTGGCGGTTCCTACGTGGCGACCTTCTGTCAGGGCGTGGTGGTCGGGGCCTATATCCAGGGCTTTGCCACCGAAGGCCATGTCTATGTCGGCGGCGCCTTTGACTGGCTGACCCCCTTCACGGTGATCACCGGGCTCGCGCTGGTGGCGGGCTACGCTCTGCTGGGGGCCACCTGGACCATTCTGAAGAGTGAAGGCGAGGTTCAGGCATGGGCCTATCGCATCACGCCCAAGTTGCTGATTGCCGTGCTGGTCGGCTTCGGGGTCATCAGCCTCTACACGCCGTTCGTCGATGAATACGTGCGGGAGCGCTGGTTCAATCATATCGGCATGTTCTGGGTCTTCCCGGTGCTGGCGCTGTGCTGTGCGGCCTTCATCTGGCGTGCCGTCAGCAAGCGTTTGGAGGGCCAGCCGTTCGTCGCGACTCTGGGACTGTTCCTGTTCACCTATCTGGGGCTGATCTTCAGCAAGTGGCCGTATCTGGTGCCGCCGGACATCACCATCTGGGATGCGGCGTCAGACCCGGGCGCGCAGCTGTTCCTGCTGATCGGCGTATTGTTCGTGATTCCCATCGTGCTGGGCTATACCGCCTGGAGCTACTGGGTCTTCCGCGGCAAGGTGCAGGACGGTGGCTATCACTGACCTCACGCAGGGGGCAGCGCAGGAGGCCCCGACCAGCGCCGCTGGCAATGACACGGCGCGCGCCAGCGTCAGCGACGACAGTGTCACTGGCAAGGAGCGCGACAAGGCCAGACGCAAGGCTGCCGGCAAGTGGCTCAGCCAACAGGCGACGCGCGAGCGTCGCCTGTTGGCTATGGCGGCGCTGTGCGGCGCATTGGCGGGGCTGGCAACGGTTGCGCAACTGGTACTGCTGGCCTGGCTGGTCACTCAGGTAATCGAACAGCCCGCGGCGTTGGCTCGCCTGTGGTGGCCGTTCGGCGGCCTGGTGGCGCTGCTGGCGGTGCGTGCCTTGCTGAGTGCCGCGCAGGAGCTATGTGCCCAAAAAGCCAGTCAGCGCCTGCGCCAGCGGGTGCGTCGAGATGTAATGGATCACCTGCAGGCATTAGGCCCGGTGCGCGCCGCGCAGTTTCATGGCGCCGATGTGGCCCAGCGCTGGGTCGAGCAGGTCGAGGCGTTGGAAGGCTACTTCGCACGTTTCTACGTCCAGCTGCGCCTGGTGCTGATCAGCCCGCTGGTGATTCTGGCCATCGTGGTCAGTCAGGACTGGCTGGCGGCGATTCTGCTCGCGCTGACCGCGCCGCTGATTCCGTTGTTCATGGCGCTGGTCGGCATGGGGGCCGAGTCGCTCAATCGCGAGCAGTTCGTCGCGGTTGCGCGCCTGTCGCGCCACTTTGTTGATCGCGTCCGGGGGATCACAACACTACGGCTGTTCGGCCTGGGTGAGCAGGCCACGCAGGAGGTCACGCTGGTCGCTGATGATTATCGCCGCCGCAGTCTGCGCACGCTGCGCCTCGCCTTCCTCTCATCAGCGGTACTGGAGTTCTTCTCGTCGGTGTCGATCGCGGTGGTCGCGATCTATATCGGCTTCGGCCTGTTGGGCGACATTCCCTTCGGGCCCGCCCAGTCGTTGACCCTGTTCAGCGGCCTGCTGATCCTGCTGCTGGCGCCGGAGTTCTTCCAGCCGCTGCGCACCCTGTCTCAGCACTATCATGATCGCGCCTCGGCCTTGGCCGCCGCGGACTCGCTGCTGGAGCTGTTCGACACGTCCGTCGCCCCGGCGCGTCAGGCCTCCACGATGGCGTCGGCCAGTGTCTCGCTGCCCGGCGATGTGATGTTGCAGCTGGAGGCCGTCACGCTGACGCATCCCGGGCGGGGCAGGGTGCTTGGCCCGTTGGATCTCACCTTGAAGGCCCACGAGGTGCTGGTGATCAGCGGCCCGTCCGGGGCCGGCAAGTCATCGTTTTTGCAACTGATGGCAGGATTCGTGGCCCCCGATGAAGGCCAATGCCTACGCCGAGATACCACTGGCCTTGCCTGGATGGATCAACGCCCGCTGCTGATGCAGGGCAGTCTGGCCGACAACCTGCGTATCACCGCGCCAGACGCCAGTGATGATGCGATCGTTCAGGCGCTGACGAGCGCCGGCCTTGGCGAGGTGCTGGCCGCCTTGCCGCAGGGCATCGCCAGCCCGTTGGGCGAAGGCGGGCGCGGGCTGTCCGGCGGCCAGGCTCAGCGTCTGGCGCTGGCGCGGGTCTTCTTGAGCGATGCGCCGCTGGTGTTGCTCGACGAGCCAACCGCCAGTCTGGACGCCGACACCGAACAGCGCCTGATCGCCGGCTTCCAGGTGTTGGCCGAAGAAGGCCGCACGCTGGTCATCGCCACTCACCATCCGGCCTTGAGGGCCATGGCGACGCGCCAGCTGTGTCTGACCCGTGATGGGGTCGTTGGCACTACTGGAGAGACACAGGATTCTGGGGAGGGCGCATCATGATCGGACCTGCTCGTACTCTCGGTCCTGGCTCCACTCCCTCGACGCGCGAGGCACTGGCCGCGCTGGCGCCCTGGTGGCGAGTGCATGAGCGCTACCGCCGTCGACTGCTGCTGGGCGTGGTGCTGATGGCAATGACCGCGCTGTCGGCACTCGGGCTGCTGGCGGTCTCGGGGTGGTTCATCACGGCATCGGCATTGACGGGGGCTGCGCTGGCTGCCGGTGCCGTCGCCGTGCTGGATGTCTACACGCCGGGCAGCGCGATTCGCCTGTTTGCCGTCTCGCGCACCGTCTCGCGCTATCTGGAGCGTCTCTACAATCACGACACCATCCTGCGACTGCTGGCCAGCCTGCGCGGCAGTGCCTTTGCCTCGCTGGTCAGCATGGACCCCGCACGGCTGGCAGCCCGGCGCTCCAGTGACTGGCTCAATCGTCTGACCGCGGATATTGACACCCTCGATGCGCTCTATCTGCGTCTGGCGGCGCCTCCGGTGATGGCCTTGCTGCTGATTGTGGCGCTGCTTGGCATCACGCTGGTGTGGCTACCGGGCGCGACGCCGTGGCTGGCGCTCTTGCTGTTGACTGGCTGGGCGTGGCTGACACTCGGGCAGGCACGCTGGGGGCTGGTGGCCAGCCGTCGGCGTGTGACCACTCTCGAGGCATTGCGCTCCAGCCTGATGGAGGCGCTGCGCGGGCATGCCGAACTCGAGGCCTACGCGGCGCTTGGCCATGTGCGTGAGCAGCTGGAGGCGGTGGAGGCGCGTCTGCTGGCGGACCAATGGCGGCTGGCGGTCATCAGTGCCGTCGGCAATGCGCTGGCCGTGCTGGTGATCGGACTCGCCTGGTTGCTGTTGCTAGCGATGGGCATGCTCGCCCTGCGCGATGGCCAGCTCAGCGGCCCGATGCTGGTGATGCTGCCGCTCGCGGCGATGGCGCTGGGTGAGGGGCTGGCGGGGCTGCCGACGGCCTTCAGCCAGGCCGGGGCGACGCTTGGCGCCGCGGAGCGCCTCAACGATATCGAGCACGCCGCGGGTGTCGTGCACGGTGATGCTCGCCTGTCAGCGGGGCCGATCAGCGTCTCGCTGGAGCAGGTCAGCTATCGCTATCCGGGCGCCTTGTTCGAGGCATTTTCAAACGTCTCGCTCACTGTCGAAGCCGGTGCGCAGGTCGCGATCTGTGGCGCCTCCGGCGCTGGCAAGTCGACGCTAGCGGCGCTGCTGACCGGGCAGACCAGCCTAGCCTCCCGCGGCCTGCAGATCAGATGCAATGAACAGCAGGGCGGGGGTACTGAAGAGCAGGGCGGGCGGGTGTTGCTCAATGGCCGTGAGGTGCATCACTACGCGCCTCTGGCGATTGCCGAGGGCGTCGGCTGCCTCACCCAGCAGGTCGATCTGTTCGATGCCAGTCTGGCTGACAACCTGCGACTGGGGGCCGCCGACGCCGATGATGCCGCGCTGTGGCGGGTGCTGGCCGCGGTGGATCTCGCCGACTGGGTCGCGAGTCTGCCGCAGGGGCTGGCGACACGCGTTGGTGAGGGCGGTCGTCAGGTGTCGGGTGGCCAGGCCCGGCGCATCAGTCTGGCGCGCCTGGCGTTGACCAACCCCGGCCTCGTGCTGCTGGATGAGCCTTTCTCGGGGCTGGATGCCACGACAGCGCAACGCGTCGCGCAGGGTCTCGCTGACTGGCTGGCGGGCAGGACGGTGATCTATCTGCTGCATGAGCATGATCTCGCGGCGCCACGCCCCGGCACCGAGGCCGTGACCCGTGTCTGCTGGCTGGATCGCTGAGCATCCATCGGGATCAAATCATGGCAGGGGGAAACGGAAAAAGCCTCCCGGGCAGGGTGCCCGGGAGGCTTTCTTGTCACTGGACCCGTCGATCAGGTTCAGTCAGTTGGGCTCAGTCCATCAGTCCCAGTCGGGGGCGAAATCCGGGTTGGCGATGCGCTCACCGCGATCCAGCTCGGCGATCTTCGCCATGTCTTCACCGGTCAGTGACATGGAGAAGGCCTCGAAGTTGCTCTCGATGTTCTTCGCCTTGGTGGAGGACGGGAAGGTGACGATGTCCTGCATCTTTAGCCATGCCAGGGCGATCTGCGCCGGGCTGGCGTCATGACGTTCGGCGATGGCCTTGAGGGTGTCATCGTCCATCACCTTGCCGACTGCCAGCGGCATGAAAGCAGTGACTTCGATGCCCAGCTCGTGGCACTTGTCGATCACCTTGCGGTTTTGCAGAAACGGATGGACCTCGATCTGGTTGGTGAGCAGCTCGTCACGCCCCACGATGCCCACAGCACGTTCCAGCTGTTCACAGGTGAAGTTGGACACCCCGATGTGGCGCGCCTTGCCCGCTGCCTTCAGCTTGGCCAGTACCGGCAGATAATCTTCCATCGGCACTTCATCATTCGGCGACGGCCAATGGATGAGCAGTAGGTCGACGTAGTCCATTTGGAGGCGCTCAAGACTTTCCTCGACGCTTTTCTCCATGTCACCCGGTACCAAACGGTCATGCCAGATCTTGGTGGTGATGAAGAGCTCTTCGCGCGGCACTTTACTGTCGGCGATGATCTGTCCGACTTCGGCTTCGTTGCCGTAAAACTGCGCGGTATCAAAGTGACGATAACCGATCTCAAGCGCGGTGTTCAGGCTGTCACGGAGCGTTTCGCCCTCAATACGGTAAGTCCCAAAGCCGGGATTTGGTAGGGTAGTCGACATTCTAGAACTCCTGTTAAGCGCGCCCGGTATTGAGTCGTGAATGATGGGCGCATATCCATTTTTGCCCTTCCTATATGAGGCTTGCATACTGCGACGTCAACCTCACGACTTTGCATTAGCTTTTTTACACTAACGCAACAGTCGCGTGGACTTTGCCATGCACCTTACTCGTTGGCGGTAATCACGAATTTCAGCGCTCGGCGCTCACCACGCTTCAGCTCGGCAAGGCAGGCTGGCAGCGCCGTAAATGATTCGATACAGGGCGCAGGCTGGTTCAGGGAGCCATCGGCGATCGCTTCCAGAAGACCTTCCCCTGCTGCGACCAGGCGTGCCCAGTCCTCGTCGTCACCCGCCCAGTGCAGCGCACCCAGCGCGACTTCGTGCTGCGAGATGGCGCGATCGAAGGCCGGCGCGGCCGCCTGCTCCAGACGGTCCTGAATGCAGACGATGTGGCCATTGGCCCCCAGGTGGCGGGTCATCTTGTGGGCGTGATCACCATTGACGGTATCGATCACGGCGAAGACCGGCGCGTCCAGCTGCTCGGCGTCCGCAAGCGTCTCGTCGGCGCCCAGCGCCTTGAGGTCCGCGTGGCGCTTCTCGGAGGCAACACCAATGACGTGGAAGTTGCGCTGTCTGGCCAGCTGGATCAACCAGCGGCCCACACTGCCGGAGGCGCCGGTGATCAGCAGGCGTCGCCCGGCCTTGATGGGCAGCTTGTCGATGGCAAGCCAGGCGGTCAGTGCCGGGCATGGGAAGGCGGCGGCGTCATTGAAGCCCAAGGTGACGGGCAGGCGCATCACGGCGCGCGCCGGCACACGCAGGCGTTTGCTGAAGGTGCCTGGCCCTGCCAGGGTGGTGTGGACCGCGATGCGATCGCCCGGCGATACGTGACTGACATTGGCACCGCAGGCGATCACCTCGCCGGAGGCATCGACGCCGGGAATCTGGCCGGCTTGCCACAGCTCGCTGTCCATTGCCATGAACTTCCAGTCGACGGGATTGAGGCCGATGGCACGCGTGGCGACCAGTACCTCGTCGTCTCCCGGGGCGCCGATGTCCACCTCTGACTGCTCGAGCGCCTCAGGCTCGCCCGAGCCTTGCCATACCCAGGCGGGTGCCCGGGTGGCGCTGTGACTGATGTCTTGCTGGGTGGTGGTCTCTGTGGAATCTGACATGGGATCTCCTTGCAGCGTGAACGGTGAATCCTTTCCGCCATGGCGGGGGCAGGTCGCGCGACCCGCCCGGCTTACCAGTGCGCTCAGTCAGCCGGGCAGGTCAGTGCAACCCTTGCGCCCTCATGAGAAGTGCGGCAGCACCTCACGCCCCAGTTCCTCGAGGGTTTCCGTGAGCGGGCGGCGATTGCGACGCAGGTGGAAGCCGATGTGATTCACCCCGGCATCCTGCATGGCCGACAGTTCTTCCATGAGGGCAAGGCGGCCACTCGACAACCCGAAGCGATGACGACGCACCGGGGCGTGCGGGTCTTCTTCCAGATTGAGGTGGATGAAACTGACGTAAGGTTTATCACCGGCGACCTGACGCCAGAGCGCCACGCGACGGATGTGGTCCTCCGGCATGCCCGGGTAGGCCAGCCAGCCGTCCATCTCGCGACCGATCCACTCGGGCGTCTGCTGGGAGAGCCCGGCACTCAACAGCGGCGGACGCGTCGCGGCAGGCAGGATGGCCTGACCTTCGCTCAGGGCGTCGTCCGCCTGGCCCTTGATGACATCCACCGCATGACGGAAGGCGGCACCACGGGTCGCGAACTCTTCGCCGAACAGCGGGTATTCCGCCGGTCGGTCGCCACTGGCGACGCCCAGCAGCAGGCGGTCTTCGCTCAGGGCCTGCACGCTGGCGGCGGCCTTTCTCACCAGCCACGGCTGGCGCAGCGGCAGCACCGCGGCGGCAGTGCCCAGCAGCAGGTTGTCTGTGTGACTGGCCAGATAGCCCAGGTAGGTGAACAGCTCGAAGACCTGACCGGCATCGCCGAAGGCGGGGTCGAACAGCGGCACGTCACGCAACCAGGCGGCGCGGAAGCCGAGCCTGTCGACCTGGCCGATCAGCTCGGCATGGGCGCGCATGTCAGGCACGCCGAAGGGCGTGGAGGGGGCTCTGTCAGTGCGGACCCAGTCATTGTCGAGGGGCAGTTCGACGCCCAGGGTCAGGGGGCCTTGAGTGAGACGATCCAGCGGGCGGGTCGGGGAGATCATGATGGACTCCTTCAGCAAGCAGGTGGGTAGACGACGGTGCCCCCGAACCAGCAGGCTGAGCTGTCGGAATCGGGGGCACGTCGTGATGGCGGGAGGCTTCGCGGCGGATCAGGCGGTCGCGATGGAAGACGCGTGACGCTTGTCGAGGCGGCCGGCCAGCAGGGTCAGCAGCAGGGCGGCGGTGACGATCAGCGCGCCGATCCAGGCGGTGTCGGTCAGTGCCATCCCGGAGACCACCTGGCCACCGACGATGGAGCCCAGTGCGATGCCGATGTTGAAGGCGGCGATGTTGAGGCCGGAGGCCACGTCAACGGCCTGCGGCACGAAGCGTTCGGCCTGCTGCACGACGTAGACCTGCAGGCCCGGCACGTTGCCGAAGGCGAAGGCACCCCCAGATCAGGATGGTGATCACGGCGGTGATAGGGTTGGCGGCAGTGAAGGTCAGCACGCCGAGGATGACGATCAGGCCACCGAAGATCAGGGTCAGGGCGCGAATCGGGCCCATGCGGTCAGCCAGCTTGCCGCCCTGGATGTTGCCGATGGCGACCGAGATACCGTAGACCAGCATGATCAGACTGATGGCGCCTTCATTGAAGCCACTGACGTCCTGCAGCAGCGGGGCCTGGTAGGTGAAGGCTGTGAAGGTGCCGCCGTAGCCGAGGATGGTGATCAGGTAGACCAGCAGCAGGCGCGGATGGGTCAGAACCTTGAGCTGTTGGGCGAAGGTGGCGGGTACGCTCTTCTTGAGATTGTTGGGCACCAGGATGGCGCTGCCAATCAATGCCAGTACGCCGAGGACCGAGACTACAAGGAAGGTGGCGCGCCAGCCGAAGTGCTGGCCGATCCAGGTGCCCAGCGGCACGCCGGTGACCAGAGCCACGGTCAGGCCGGTGAACATGATGGCGATCGCACTGGCTTCCTTGTCCTTGCTCACCAGGCTTGTCGCGATGGTGGAGCCGATGGAGAAGAAGACCCCGTGGGCCAGGCCAGTCAGGATGCGCGCCGTGATCAGCGAGCTATAGCTGGGTGCCTGCCAGGCCAGCAGGTTGCCGGCGATGAACAGTGCCATCAGGGCCAGCAGTACCAGCTTGCGATTGAAGCGGCCGGTCATGGCGGTCAGCACGGGGGCGCCGATGGCGACACCGACGGCATACAGGCTGACCAGCAGGCCAGCGGAAGGCAGAGAGACGCTCAGGTCCTGAGCGATGGTGGGTACCAGTCCGACGATCACGAACTCGGTGGTCCCGATGGCAAAGGCGCTCAATGTCAGCGCCAGCAGGGCAAGGGGCATGGCAGTTCTCCATCAGCAATGGGTGGGTCTTGGATGCTGTGCAGTCTGCCGTGAGATACCTTTGTGATAAACGCACGAAATGATGAAAGACTTTTGCAGTTTTCGGAAAGATTCCCGATGACGACGTCCTTTCCCCCCATCCTTGCAGCGCCTGTCTCTGTCTCTGTCAGCTTGTGTCGCCATCTCGATCTCATGCCAGATGGCGCCACAGGGTGACTCAACAGCGTGATTCAACAGGGGGGCTCGACAGGGCGACTCAACCGGGCGACTCAACAGCGGGATTCACAAGGGTGACTCCACAGGGCGGGGCGCAGCGGCTACACTGCGCGCCGAGAATTTTCATTCACTCCCTGTTCACATCGGAGATCGTCTTGGCCGCGCCTGACACCCCGTCTTCCTCTCAACCTGATGCCCGGACTGCAGAGACTCCCTGTTCCTTGCCGCGCCTCGTCATGCCCTCGACCTGGCGGGGCTGGAGCCTGCTGGTGATCTTCCTGCTGCTGGTCGTGATGGGCATCTGGCCGGTGATCGGCTGGATCAACCAGCAGACCCTGTTGTGGGGCATGCCGTCATTGATCATCTGGAGTTACCTGATCATCTTCGCCTGCAGTGGCGCGATGTTGCTGGGCAATTGCCTGTTGCGCCGTCGCCACGGCGCAGACCCGCTGTCGAAAACGTCCGCTGGCGAAAGAGACGGAGGCGCCGCGTGATCGATCCGCATGCCTTTTCGTCCGTGCATGACAGCGTGCCCTTGCTGGTCACCCTGGGGTATGTCGTCCTCGCCATGGCCATCGGTCTCGGCGCGCGGGGCGGCCGGCGCATGGACACGCTGGAGCAGTGGGGGGTCGCCGGGCGCTCGATGGGGCCCGTGACGCTCTATCTGTTGATCGCCGCCGGCAGCGTCAGTGCCTACACCTTCATGGGCGCGCCGGGCTGGGCCTACAGCAAGGGCGTGCCGGTGTTCTATGTCGCCATCTATCTGGCCTATCTGGCGCTGGTGGCCTGGTACTTCGGCCCCAAGGTGTGGAAGTTCGGCGAGCAGTTCGGGCATGTCACCCAGGCAAGCGCGATCGCGGACCGCTATCAGAGCCCTCTACTAGGCGCGCTGTCGGCGCTGGTGATGTCGATTGCCTCCATCGCCTATGCGGTCCTGCAGACCATCGGCTCGGCCTACATTCTGCTGGTGATGAGCGGCGGGCGCATTCCGCTCTGGGCTGGCGTGTTGCTGGTGCTCAGCGCGATTGCCGTCTATCTGTTCGTCAGCGGCCAGCGCGCCATCGGGCGCACCAATGCCTTCCAGGGCGTGTTGATGCTGGTCGTTGCCTGGGCAATCGGCCTGTGGGCGGCCTATCTCTCCACCGGCGAATGGGGCTTCAGTGGCGTGTTCACGCGTCTTGAGGCCAGCCATCCGGAGTATCTGCGTCTGCCCGGTGCCGGGGGCGACATGAGCTTCAGCTTCTGGACCACCTCGATCATCGTCTCGATGCTGTCCTTCATGCCGCCGGTATGGACCCAATGGATGAGCGCCGCCTCCGCCGGCACCATCCGCCGCAGTGCCAGCTGGCTGCCGACCTACTATGTGGTGATCCTGCCGCTGGTGGTGGTCGGCTTCATCGGTATCTACAGCCTGCCGGAGCTTGCGCGCGCCGACACCGTGGTGCTCGAATACGCGATGGCCAACATGCCGGTCTGGCTGGTGGGCCTGTTGGGCGCGGGCACGCTGGCGGCCTCGATGTCCTCCAGCGAGCCCTTCATTCACTCGGTAGCCCTGAGCCTGAGTCGTGATGTGCTGCAGCCGGGCCTGAAGCTTGATGACCAACGCGCTGGCAAGCTGGCGCGCTGGCTGATCTTCCCGGTGATGTTCCTGATCGTGGCACCCCTGGCGATCTGGGAGCCGGGCAATCTGGTGATGATTCTCTTGATCGGGCTGGGCTTTGCCTCTCAGGTATTGCCGGCATTTCTGGGCATGTTCTTCTGGCCACGTGCCTCGGCGGCAGGTGTCATCAGCGGCATCAGTGCCGGCTTCGTGGTCACGGTGCTGTTTACCGTCGTGTGGCCACATCCCCTAGGCTTGCATGCCGGTTTCTGGGGACTGATGTTCAACCTGCCGGTCTTCGTGCTGGTGTCGTTACTGACACGGCCGGTGGATGAGGCAGTGACGTTGCGCTTCTTCCGCATCGCCGCTCCCTGGAGTCTCAAGCGCTGAGATTGCGCAGGGAATATCGTGAGCGGAGGGATGTCGGGGGGCACTCCGCTCTGATAGTCGAGCGCTGGGCTAGATCAAGCAGTTGTATTGAGCTTGGACAGGCATTTCACAAGGTTGTGAACGATTGTCACGTTTGCGCCCGATCGCTTATTGATCCGTGTCGCCTTGTATAGAGTGAGATCATTAATTGGCTGTCCTCAAGGGAGGGGATGTGCATGAATGATCTGATGGTGCAGGTGGACAGACAGATACAGCAAGAGGGCGGTCTGGGAGTGCATTTCCCCGCTGAGATAGAAGCGCGCTTCGAGCACGATATCCATGTCGCGCGCAGTCACAAGCTTGCCTGCATGGGCGCGGTGACGATCAGTATCTATGTGCTGTTTCTGCTCAATGACTGGCGCTTTCGTCCCGATCACATGCTGGAGGCCATCGTCATTCGCGTCGGGGTCATGACGCCCATCGCCCTGATCTGCATCTATATGCTCAAGCGGGGTGTTTCGCCGGTATTGCGTGAGATGTTGATGACTGCGCTGGTGTGCTTCGCGATGATCTTCACCGCCCTGTTGATCCAGTTGTCAGTCTCGCCACATTCCTTCCTCGATCTGTTCGCACTTGGCCTTATCGTGCTGGTGGGCAATGTCCTGTTTCAGCTGCGCTTCTGGTATGCCCTGTGCTCTTCGGCCTTCCATTTCGGCGTGATGCTGTATCTGGTCAATGCCCATCCTGCGCCCTATGCCTCGGCGGGTTTCATGGCGTTGATGGTGTTTTTGTCCATCACGCTGTTTTCGATCATTTCCAATCTGCGCAGCGAAAAGGCCGAGCGCCTTTCCTACCTGCTGTTGCTGCGTGAGCAGCTCAGGGTCGAGGAGTTCACCGAGAAGAATGAAGAGTTCCGACGCCTGGCCTCGATCGACCCATTGACCGAAGTCTATAACCGGCGTCACTTCGACAGTCTCGTGAGTTCGCTGCTCGGAAAGCAGGTTGACAGCCGTCTTCAATACGGCGTGGCCATGATCGATGTCGACCATTTCAAGTCCTACAACGACCTTATGGTCACGTGAAAGGGGACCTATGTCTCAAGCGTATCGCGACGGCCATCTTTGAAAGCGTGCACCCCGATGTCGATATCGTGGCGCGTTTCGGGGGCGAGGAGTTCGTGGTGTTGCTGCCATCCTGTACGCCGCAACAGGCATTGGCGCGCGCAGAAGAGATTCGCCGCCATGTTCGCGACCTGGCGCTACCGCATGCGGGAAGTTCACGCCATGGTATTGTCACCATCAGTATCGGGGTCTCTGCTGCAGGCACCGGCCAGGGTTGCAGCTTCGAGACCATTCTCAAGCAGGCGGATGAGGCGCTTTATCGCGCCAAGGCCTCGGGACGAGATCGCTGCGAGCTGTTTGCTCAGCAGGATCCGCAAGCGCTGGGCCGAGCCTTCGCCGGCTAGCGTCGCTTAGGCCGTTCTCGGGTTTCAACCCCGTGCCACTTACCTCAAGTGCCTGACACGGGTAAGGTTGAGGTAAATGGCCGCAAGTTGATGAAATTTGCTACATGTCTGAACCGCCACCCGAACCAGTTGAATCCTCTGAACTGTCAGCACGATCTGAATTGTCAAAACCGTCTGAACACTCTGAACGGCCCTCGCAATCCCGCATGCTTCCTCTAGCGACGGCGCCGGAGCCTCTCTCTGCGCCGTATCCGCGCCCGGATTCACCGCCGCTGCTGGCGCCGGGGGCCGCCGAGCACACGCTGAATGTCTGGTTGGTGCCGCGCTTCTCGATGTTGACGTTGTTCTGCCTGCTGGAACCGCTACGGGTCGCCAATCGCTTCGGACGGCCGCTGTTCGCCTGGCGTCTGCTTTCCAGTGATGGCGAGGCTGTCGTGGCCAGCAATGGCGTGCGCATCGACGTCGATGGCGCCTTGTCGTCTCTGGTCAATGAGACGCAGTCGGGTGGCCAGAGTGGGGCGCAGACGCGCTTGATGGTGGTGTCATCCTACGGGCCGGAAGTCAGCGTCGGCAGCCAGGCGCGTGGCGTGATTCGGCACCTGGCAGCCCACGGCGCCTGGTTGGGAGGGTTGGATACCGCCCCCTTCATTCTGGCGCGCGCCGGGGTGCTCGCCGGTCATCGGGTCGCCCTGCACTGGGAGAGCGTGCCGGCCTTCCGCGAGGAATTTCCTCATCTCGAGATCAGTCAGGCCGACTATGAATGGCAGGGCGAGCGGCTGACGGGGTCTGGCGGCGCGGCCAGTATCGACATGATGCTGGTGTGGATCGAGTTTCTGTACGGGCCGTCGCTGGCGGACGCCGTCGGGCGGCAACTGGTACATCAGCGCGGGCATCTGGCCACGCCTGCTGCTGTCAGCACTCGAGACGATTCGCTGCCACGCAGTGTGATCAAGGCGCTGGCTGTGATGAAGGCCAATCTTGCCCAGGTGCTGACGATCCCCGGCATCTGTCGTCTGGTCGGCCAATCCCAGCGCCAGCTGACGCGTCTGTTCATGGCTCACTTCGAGGAAACGCCCAAGCAGCGCTATCTCGGCATGCGGCTGGATCATGCCCGGTGCGTTATTGGCCGACAGCAGTCGCAGCGTTTCCCAGGCGGCTCTCGGCGTCGGGTTCACGCATCTGGCGCACTTCTCGCGTGCCTATCGCCAACGGTTCGGTGAGCCGCCCAGCGCGACCGCGCGCCGTGGTCAGGCCACGCCCTGAGGCGGGTCATCATCCTCCGCTCCCTCAAGGCGGCGCGGATGACGTCGAGGGCACAAAAAGAGCCGCAAAAGGGAGTATGATCGCGCCGCTGCGCCGCTGCGCCATCGCAGCAGACGGCTTGGCAGAAGAGGCCATCACGGTTCGCGACAAGCATATACGCCAATGTTTCATGCGCACGCCAGCGCACTGCAGGAGGCTTCACGAGAATGAACTGGATAACCTGGCTCGACCTGGCCGGTGTGATGATCTTTGCCCTGACCGGTGTCGTCGTGGCGTGCCGTTCACGCATGGACCCGATCGGCATGCTGGTGCTGGGCGCCGTGACCGGTATCGGCGGCGGTACGCTGCGTGATCTCGTGCTGGGAATCGGCCCGGTGTTCTGGGTCGAGCAGCCGATCTATCTGTGGGTCATCCTGTTGACGGTAATGGTGGCGACGCTCGGTTTTCATTATATCCATCGCCTGACGCGGGTTTTCCTGCCGGTCACCGATGCCTTCGGGTTGGCGCTGTTTACGGTGTTGGGCGCGCACAAGGCGCGCATGCTGGGCGTGGATGGCATCGTGGCCGTCTTGATGGGCACCATGAGCGGCGTGGCGGGTGGCATGATCCGTGATGTGCTCGCGCGCCGTGTGCCGATGGTGCTGCGTCAGGAAATCTACGCCTCGGCGTCGCTGGCGGGTGGCATTCTCTATATCGCGCTTCTCGAGGCGGGTGTTGGCCTGGCGTGGGCCACTGGAGCTGCCATCTTGCTGATACTGGCGATTCGCCTGCCGGCGGTCTATTGGCATCTGACCTTGCCGACCTTTGCCTGGGTGATCATCCCGCCACCCCCGCTGGCTTCGCAAGACAGTGGCCAGAGGCATGATCAGGCCCCGTCGGGGGCAGTGGGCACGGGCGGGGAGAGTCGCGAGGGTGCGCACGCCGCCCCTGATGGCAGGCCTCGTCAGCGCTCGGAATTCGCGACGACGCTGGGCGGCTCGATCGGCGCCAGCGATGTCTCGCCCTCGGGTCAGCTGGAGACACCGCCGGCGCCTCCGTCATTGCCGCGGCGCACCCCCAAGGCAAGGGTCAGGATGCTGCGCCCTGGCGAGCGTCGCCGTGGTGGGCTCTAGGCGACATCCTTTTGCTGTGTGATTTGATCGGCAAGCCATATTGCAGAAGCGATCATGATGCGGATGATTATTGTGATTTCTGCAAAGATGCATGGGACCATGCATCTTGCACTTTCAAGGAGATCGCAGCATGCGCAGCCGTTCGGATGACCTCGAGTTGCTACTGGCCGTGGTGGATAGCGGGGGCTTCAGCGCCGCCGCCAATCGGTTGAACATTCCGGTGGCCAAGGTATCGCGGGCCATCCAGCGCCTGGAAGGTGAGCTGGAAACGCCGCTACTGAACCGCACTACACGCAGCGTGGCGCTGACCGATGAGGGGCGCGGCTTCGTCGAACGCGTGCGCGAGGGCTTGTTGCTGCTCGGCAGTGCCGAAGAGGCTCTGTTGCAGCAGCGCGATCAGCCCAGTGGCCGGCTGCGCGTCGATGCCGCGAGCCCCTTCGTGCTGCATCAGCTGGTGCCGCTGGTCGCGGAGTTCTCACGCAGCTATCCCGGCATCGCGCTGGAGCTGTCAGCGGCCGATGACATCATCAACCTGCTGGAACAGCGTACCGATGTGGCCATCCGCATCGGCGAGCTGGATGATTCCACGCTGCACGCCAAGGTGCTGGGGCGCTCCACGCTGCATCTGGTCGCAAGCCCTGCCTATCTGGCCGAGCATGGCGTGCCGTCCAGTGTCGCGGCGCTGCAGGCCCATCAGCTGCTGGGGTTCCTGCCCC
This sequence comes from Cobetia sp. MC34, assembly GCF_018340035.1. Classification (NCBI taxonomy): domain Bacteria; kingdom Pseudomonadati; phylum Pseudomonadota; class Gammaproteobacteria; order Oceanospirillales; family Halomonadaceae; genus Cobetia; species Cobetia sp. MC34. Next base: position 34,078 of record NZ_JADPPY010000016.1, on the reverse strand, counting down.
CCAGTCGTCTCAATCGCTGGCCGCTCAAGGGTGCTCCACAGGGCTTCGACACGACACCCCATCTGCCGACCACCAGTGGCGAAGTCATGCGTCAGCTGTGCCTGGCGGGGCATGGTATCGCCCTGATCTCGCGCTTCATGCTGGGCAATGACCTCAAGACCGGCGCTCTGGTGGAAGTGTTGCCCGGCCAGATCCAGAGTCCCAATCCCCGCGAGCAGATCCAGGCGGTCTATTACCGCAACAGTACGCTGTCGCCGCGCATCAGCGCCTTCGTCGAGTTTCTCGCCACCCGCCTGACGCTGTGAATGGCTGATGTCTGGCGCCCCAGACTTGTCCTGACAACAGCGGGTAAAGTGGCGCGGGTATGTCCTGGCGCAGAGTGTTAACGATTATCCCGCACCTGAAGCATGGCAGTGGAGTCGGGCTGATTTAAATAAACTTTATAATCTCTTGATGAAAACTGTTTATTGACGCATGTTGCATGGCGTATTTTACGGGCAATAGCGATATATTGGGCTGACAAGGATGTAATCAGCGCTTCAGGGACGAGCAGATGATAGCCAAGGAAAAGGAGGCCTACAGTGGCGACGATGAGCGCGCCAGGTATGGTCACCGCCAGGAAGAGGATGTGGCCTTCCATCTACGGCGTGCCTTCGGGGACGACCCCGAGGTCGTGATCTTCAATGATCTGCGACTGAAACATGGTGAGGAGAATGCCCAGATCGATCATCTGGTCATGCATCCCTTCGGCTTCATCATCATCGAGTCGAAAAGCATCACTGGTGAAGTCAGGGTCAATGCGGCAGGTGAATGGCAGCGCAGCTATCGGGGCAATTGGTCTGGGCTCAAGTCACCACTGCGTCAGGGGGAATTGCAGCAGGATATTCTCAAGCGCCTGTTGATCGAGCATCGCACTCACTTGATGAACAAGACCCTGGGGCTGCAAGGCGGCTTTGCCGGTCGACAATGGAAAGTGCTGTGCGCCGTCTCGAGCAATGCCATCGTGCACCGTGACGATATGGCCAAGGGGGCCTCGGCTCAGGTGGTGAAGCCGGAGTTTCTCCACGAGCAGGTCAGTGGTCTGATCGGGGCGCGTTCGATGGTCAAGCGTGCCTTGCTGTTCGATACGCGTCTGGAATTCACCAAGGATGAGCTTGAGCGTGTCAGCGAGTTCCTGCTCAAGCAGGACGCCCGTTCGCGTCGCGCGCATGCCGTCGAGACCGTCCGTCGCGAGGTGAGTCGTCGCCCGCAGCCGGCAGCGAAGACGCCAGACGCCGCTGACAGTGCCGCGAGTCGATGGGCGGTCAATGAGGGTAGTATCCGCGAATCTGATAGCAAAGCCCTCGCCAACAAAGACCTCGGTAACAACGGCGCGGGCTACAGCGCTCATGGCGGCAATGGCATTGGCGACAATGCGCCAGGCAGTCATGAGCTTGACGACCAGGAGCGCTGTAATAAGAAGCAGCGCGCCATGGCCAGGCAGGGAGGCGATTCGAGTGCAGTGGCAGTTGCCATCCCCGCCGCCGCGGCAGTCAATGAGGCGAAGGCAAGCGCCGAGAGCGTCGCTAAGCCAAAAGCTGAAACCAGAGCCGATACAACAGCGCCGCCAGCCGAGGCACCTGTCGGGTCGCCAGTGCCTGAAGCGTGTCTGGCCTCGCCACAGTTGAGCGAGCATCTCGACAGAATTACCGCACGCTTGAATGCTTCCGCCGCCACGCAAGCGCCACAGGAAGTGCGAGTCCAGTGCCAGAAATGTCAGGAAAAAGATGCACTGCTGGGGCGTTACGGCCCCTACGGCTATTACGTCAAATGTCAGGTCTGCAACGCCAACACATCACTCAAGCAGGGCTGTCCGGCCTGCGAGCATCACAGCGTACGCCTGAGCAAGCCCGGGGCGGTCTACTCGGGGCATTGCCCGCAATGTGAGCATGAGTTCGTGATATTCCGACAGCCCGACTGATGTGGTGCCTTGCAGAAAGACAACGCCCGCATTCCTGACCAAGGAATGCGGGCGTTGTCATTCAGAGGGTCGACGCGACCGACCTCTCTATTGCCGATTCAATTATCGACTCAGTTGTCGACGGGCCAGACCTTGAAGATACGGTACGGCGCCTGGCCGCTATCCTTGCCGTCATTGAAGGGCGGCGTGCTGTCGAGCTGATTGACGGTGACATAGAGCCAGCCGTCGGCCGCCATGCGCACGCCATCCGGCCAGTCGAGACGTTCATCGCGCACCAGCGGCGTCAGTTTGCCATCGGCACCCAACACATCCAGCCCATGCTGATTGAGGTTGGTGAAGTAGTGGATGCCCCCAGCGGTATCTGCGCCGTCGGAAACGGGCTTGTCGCCGACGCGCGTGATGGCAGCGGCGATGGTGGCGTGATCGGCGCCTTCGCGCAGCAGCTTGGCCGGTAAGCTGTACCAGCTGTGGCCGGTCATGGCGCCGAAGAAGACCGTCTCGCCATCGTCGGACAGGGTGATCGGGTCGACGCCGACCTTAGCAGGCTTGCCATTGAACTGGACGTCCTTGCCATCGATCTTGAGCTTGGCACCGGGTTCTGCCTCAAGCGCCGGGTGCTCGCTGAAGCGGGTGGCTTCGCCGCTCTCCAGGTCGACGGTGATCAAGCCCGGATTGGCGATGTCTGCCAGATAGGCCACGCCACGGCTGCGGTCCACCGCCAGGTCCTGCACGAAGCTGCCCTCGGGGGCGATGTTCGCAGGCAAAGTCAGCTTGGTGATCAGCTTGCCCGAGGCAATATCGAAGCCCCACAGGCGGGTCTTGCCCAGATGCAGCCCCATGTCGGTGATCCACAGACCGCCCTGGCCATCCTGGTAGATGCCCAGCGGGGAATCGATGGTGGCGTCGCTGTAGCGGCCGGCATGCGTCTGCAAGGCAGGGGAGGGCCAGGCGCGGTAGCTGTTCTGGCCGGTGATCTCGGCCAGTTGCACGTCGTGATCCCCATCCATCGGGTGGATGGTGGCGAAGACCTGTCCATTGGGCGTCACCACCACATTGCCGGGGCGAATCTGCATGACGGCGACAGAGCGCATTTCACCGTAGGCAGGCCCGGCCTTGAGCGCTGAGGTGGTGGCCGGCAGGGTCGTATGGCCGTTGGCGCAGCCCGTCAGCAGGCCGGTAAGCAGGGCGACCATGCCCAGATGTCGGGTCGAACGGACGGGGTCAGGCATCAATGTTTCCTTGTCGTGGTAATGCTGGTGTTACTGTCGCGGTCAGCGATATCTTGAAGGCAGGAATTTCTCTATGACGATAATTGCCTGAAAAATCATGGGTATAGAGTAACCTAAAGCACCGTGCAGACCAAAAAAACGCCCTCATGGAGGGCGTTTTCATTGCAGCGTCAGGGCCTTGCGGCCAGCGGCCGATTCGATCAGGCGTGACGCGAGATCATGGCGTCGAAGTTTTCCTTCGGCTGGACGCCGGTCAGGGCTTCGAGCTTCTCGCCGGACTTGAACAGCGCGATGGTCGGCAGGCCACGGACGCCATTCTGGGCGGCGAGGTCCGGTGCATCATCGACATTGATGGCAACGACCTTGAGAGCATCACCCTGTTCTTCGGCGATGGATTCGACGATCGGGTCGAGCATCTTGCACGGGCCGCACCACGGTGCCCAGAACTTGACCAGTACCGGCTGCTCGCTTTCGATGACTTCCTGGGTGTAGTTGCTATCGACGACTTGTGCGAAATCCGCCATTTGTCTCTCCTGTGCATCACGAGGGATGCGTGATTCAAAAGGGCACTTGGTGTGCTTGATGGGCACACACTAACGCTGCTCGACTTTTGTTCGCAAGCGCATTCGCTTTTGAGGCCAGGCAACATATGCGTGCCGTTTGCGCAACAGTGGCGATGGTGTGACCGCCTACCCGCTGGTACACCGAGCCAAGCGACACTCTGATCGCGCTTCATTTGTCCTCCATTCCCCCTCCACTCGATCTCCATCGCTGCCATCGATTCAGGCGCCGGCTGTCATCCAACTGTCATGCATGTGTCACTTGATATATGGAAAAACACATATATGATATTTCATATGTCTACGCGCTTCAGCCGGCTGGCAGACAACCTGCCTTGCCATGCGTCAGGTGCCGGTGAGAGGGGGGGCGGGAGAGGGAATCGGGAGGGGAGCAAGGTGGCTCAGGCATACGCGAGGACATCGCCATGAAACCGTCAACCAATGGCGTTATTGATGGAGTGGGAGACATGGCGGCCTGCCTGACACCGTTGCAGGTCTTCAAGTGCCTTGCCGAGGACACTCGCCTGACCGTCGTGCAGCTATTAGCCCAGATGGAAGAATTGTGTGTCTGTGAGCTTATCTGGCTGCTGGAGAAGCGCGCCATGCCCATCTCCCAACCCAAGGTCTCGCGGCATCTCGCCCAGCTGAGAGATGCTGGCTTGCTGACCAGTCAGCGGCGTGGCCAGTGGGTGCACTACCGCCTGGCACCTGACCTGCCGGCCTGGTGCCATCAGATACTCACGACCCTCTGTCAGGCCAACGCCCGCGAGGTGTCGCGCTGGGTGGCGTGGCTAGAGACGATGCCCAACCGCCCTGTGCGCTGCTGCTGAACGCACAGGGCGTAGAACGTTAGCCGAATCTTTTCGAACACTCTCAAGGAAATGCCCATGTGTCCTGCTCATAGCGCTCCGTCCTATTCCTCGTCCATCAGCGTGCCGGAGGGCATGCCGGCCCTGCGCGTCGGTATCAACGGCTTCGGGCGCATCGGTCGTCTCGCCCTGCGCGCGCTGTGGAAGCTGCGCGAGGATATCGTGCTGGACGTGGTGTGTATCAATGACCCGGGTGGCGATGCCGCGACCTTCGCCCATCTGCTGGAATTCGATTCCGTGCATGGCCAGTGGTCGCCGGGCACCGGTATCACCAGTGACGCGGACTCCATCACCCTCGATGGTCAGCGCACGGCATTCTCAAGCCAGCGTGAGATCGGTGATACCGACTGGTCGGGCTGCGATGTGGTGATCGAGGCCTCCGGCAAGAAGAAGAGCACCGAGGTGCTGAACGCCTATCTCGAGCAGGGCGTCTCGCGGGTCGTGGTCTCCGCGCCGGTCAAGGAAGAGGGCGTGCTCAACATCGTCATGGGCGTCAATGATCACCTCTACAACGCCGATGAGCATCGCATCGTGACGGCGGCCAGCTGCACCACCAACTGCCTAGCACCGGTGATCAAGGTGATTCAGGAGCAGTTCGGCATTCGTCATGGCTCCATGACCACCGTGCACGACATCACCAATACCCAGACGATTCTGGATGCGCCGCACAAGGACCTGCGCCGCGCGCGGGCCTGCGGCATGAGTTTGATTCCGACGACCACCGGTTCCGCCAAGGCGATCAGCGCCATCTTCCCGGAGCTGGAAGGCCGCTTGAACGGCCACGCCATTCGCGTGCCGCTGGCGAATGCCTCCCTGACCGACATGGTGTTCGAGCTCAACCGCGAAGTGACGGTGGAAGAGGTCAATCAGGCGCTGCAGAGCGCGGCAGAAGGTGAATTGGCCGGCGTGCTGGGCTACGAGACACGTCCGCTGGTATCGATCGATTTCCGTACCGATTCCCGCTCCAGCATCATCGATGCGCCCTCGACCATGGTCGTCGCGGGTACCCAGCTCAAGCTGTACGCCTGGTATGACAACGAGTGGGGCTATGCAAACCGCACCGCAGAGCTGGCGCTGAAAGTGGACCTGGGTGATCTGGTCGACGCCAGCACACGAGAGCGCTGAAATGCTTGCCCGCCTGCGAGAGCTGCCCCATGAGGTGCGCCAGTACCTGCTGGTGACGGGGAATTACTGGGCCTTCACGCTGACGGATGGCGCACTGCGCATGCTGGTGGTGCTGCATTTTCATTCGCTGGGCTATTCGGCGCTGGACATCGCGCTGCTGTTCCTGTTCTACGAGGCCTTCGGTGTCGTCACCAACCTGGTCGGCGGCTGGCTGGGGGCGCGGCTCGGCCTCAATCGCACCATGAATGCGGGGCTTGCGATGCAGCTGGTGGCGCTTGGCATGCTGTTGGTGCCGGAGCCCATGCTGACGGTGGTCTGGGTGATGATCGCCCAGGCGCTGTCGGGCATCGCCAAGGACCTCAACAAGATGAGCGCCAAGAGCGCCATCAAGGTGCTGGTGCCGAAGGGGCAGCAGGCGGCGGAATCGCAGAGCGCACTGTATCGCTGGGTCGCGCTGCTGACCGGCTCCAAGAATGCCCTCAAGGGTCTGGGCTTCTTCCTCGGTGGCGCGGCGCTCAGTCTCATCGGCTTCCAGGGCACGGTATTGGCCATGTGGCTCATGCTGGCCGTGGTGCTGGTGCTGTCACTGCGCAAGCTCTCGGCATCGCTGGGGCAGAGAAAGGCCAGCCGCAAGCCGGCGTTTCGTGAGATGTTCTCGACCTCGCGGGCGGTCAATGTGCTGTCAGCGGCGCGCATGTGCCTGTTCGCTGCACGCGATGTCTGGTTCGTGGTCGCCTTGCCGGTCTATCTGGCCGAGGTACATGGCTGGAACTTCTGGACGGTCGGTATCCTGATGGCCGCGTGGGTGATCGGTTATGGCGGGGTGCAGACCCAGGCCCCGCACATTACCGGGCCGATCGCGCATCGCTTGAGCGGTGATGCGGGCGTGCGCTGGATGACCGTGCTGCTGGCCGGCGTGCTGGCGCTGTTGCCCGCGCTGATGGCGAGCATGTCGCTGGACGCGCAGCAGGGTGGCGACAGCAGTGCGGCCATCCTGTTGGGGCTGGCACCCCTTGAGTGGTTGATCATCGGTCTGCTGGTGTTCGGCGTCATCTTCGCCGTCAATTCCAGCTGGCACAGCTACCTGATCGTGCGCTTCGCGCGCAGTGAAGGCGTGTCGATGGATGTCGGCTTCTATTACATGGCCAACGCCATGGGGCGCCTGCTGGGCACGTTGTTGTCCGGTTGGCTCTATCAGGCCTATGGTCTGGAAGCCTGCCTGTGGTGGTCGGCGGCACTGGTGGCGGCGAGCGCGGTGATGGCCATCGCATTGCCCTCGGACACGCAGCATGCCTCCACTCAGGAGACGTCGGCCAACTGAAGCCTTCGCCGGACACCTGACACCCAAGCCCTTATGCAGGAAGCCCTCATGCAGGAAGCCCGTCCCAACCATGGGGCGGGCTTCCTGTCATCTGGCGGCGATAGTCTGGTGGGTGATGCAAGGGGTGAGAGGATCAGGTCATTGCGCATTCACCTGATGTCACCGTAGCGTCAGCAAGTGAAAATTCTTTCGTATAGCTTTTGCTAAGCCCCTTGCTGGATTTCTGGTCGTTATCCTTTCCTTTCCGCTCCAAGAGAAACGTCATGTCACATCCGGATGAAACTGCAAAGCGTGAGCGCGACCCTGCGACGTCTGATGCTGCGCTTGCGAGCGACAAGGCGCGGCGCAGTGAAGTGCTGCGCACCTTCCTCACGCTGGGGCTGACCAGCTTCGGCGGCCCGATTGCCCACCTGGGATACTTCCACGATGAGCTGGTACGCAGGCGAGGCTGGTTGAGTGACAAGGCCTACGCCGAGCTGGTCGCGCTCTGTCAGTTCCTGCCGGGCCCGGCCAGCAGCCAGGTCGGTTTCGCACTGGGCATGGTGCGTGGCGGTGGCGTGATGGGCGGGATACTGGCGTGGATCGGCTTCACCTTGCCGTCTGCGCTGGCGTTGCTGGTATTGGCACTGGTGGCGGGCAGCCTCGAAGGGCCGCTGGCCTCCGGGGTGATCCACGGCTTGAAGCTGGTGGCGGTGGCCGTCGTCGCCCAGGCGATCTGGGGCATGGCGCGCAAGCTGTGCCCGGACTTGAGGCGTACCTGTCTGGCGCTGTTGGCCATGCTGGGCCTGGCGCTGGCACAGAGCGCTTGGACGCAAGTCGCCTGGGCGCAGGTCGGGGTGATCGCGATGGGCGCAGTGCTCGGCAGCCTGCTGTGTCGTGATGACAAGGCGGCATCCGTGCGCCAGCAAGCCCAGGCAGCGGGGCTGTCACTGCCGGTCTCGACGCGCCTGGCGCGCTACTGCCTGGTCGCGTTCTTCGTGTTGTTGATCGGCCTGCCCCTGGTGGCCTCGGGTAGTCTGGTCGATATCTTCTATCGTGCCGGGGCGCTGGTGTTCGGGGGCGGGCACGTGGTGCTGCCGCTGCTGGAGGCCTCCACCGTCGAGACGGGCCAGATCGCGGCCGATACCTTTCTCACCGGCTATGGCACCGCCCAGGCGATGCCGGGGCCGCTGTTCACCTTTGCCGCCTGGCTGGGGGCCGGCATGGCGCAGGTGGGCGGAGGTTCGGCACTGTTCGGTGCCGTCATTGCGCTATTGAGCATCTTCCTGCCGGGGATTCTGCTGCTGATCGGTGTGGCGCCTTTGTGGGGGCGTCTGCGCGCCCGCGCCGGGGCGCACGCTGCGCTCGCCGGCGCCAATGCGACCGTGGTGGGCGTGCTGGGCATGGCGCTCTATGACCCGCTATGGACCACCAGCGTGCTGAGCCGCACGGACCTGGTGATCGCGCTGGCCGCCTTCATCGCTCTGACGCGTTTCTCGCTGGCACCCTGGAAGCTGGTGCTGGGGATGGTGATCCTCGGCGCGGTGCGTGGCGTGATCTAAGTCCCGACGTCGTATCTGATAAAAGAACGCCCCCGTCTGCTGTTGGCAGGCGGGGGCGTTCTTTTTCTGCAGAGCAACTCATGCCGAGCAACTTCAGGCCGAGCGGCTGGTGTCACACCAGCGACAGCAGCGCGGTGACCAGCAGCTCGTTGTCGTAGTAGGGCGCGCTCTGCTCGCTGATCAGGCGGGTGTCGATCACGGTGATGCCCATGCGCTCGAGCGCCTCGATGCAGGGGCCGCCCGGGTAGTCACCGCGCTGGCTGTCGAGGAGCACGATGTTTAGCAGGTTCTCGGTGGGGCAGTCTTCCATGCGGCCGGTGAGGTCGGCACACAGAGTGTCGAGCAACACGCTGACCAGCTCATCCATGCGCTTGCCGGTCTGTTCCGGGTCCGGGCAGCAGTTGGGGATGTAGACCTTGGGGCAGGGGTTGGCCAGCACCGCGCGCCCGACGCCCTTGGGCAGCAGATTGGCGAGCACGCTGGAGTAGAAGCTGCCGGGAGGGAAGCAGATCAGCTCGGCCGACTCGATCAACTGGCGATTGTTGGCGTGCAGCTCCGGCACCACGGGCACATGGTGTTCGCCCTCTGCCGCGGCCAGACGCATGCGCGCGATGGGCGAGTCGAGGGGCGCGACTTCCTTGCCGGTGATGCGATGCTGACCGATGATCTCGCGGCCATCTTCCAGCGTCACCGCCAGATGACAATCGGCATTGACCACGGCGCGCACCGTGCCGCGCACGTGCACCAGCTTGGAGAACAGGAAGATGATCTGATCCAGCTGCTGGTGATGGTTCAGATAGCCACCGGCAATGATCAGATTGCCGATGCTGGCGCCGCGCAGATCGAAGCCTTCCGGCATGGCGTCGATGAGAAAGCCCAGCTGATGGCAGATCAGGGTGCGCATCGGTTCCGCGACCGCCATGGTCAACGGATGACGTCCGGCCGCCAGCTCGCGCAGCGTGGCATGTAACATCTCCGGGCGCGCTTCACGTGGCAGGCGGTGGGTAAACAGGCGATAGATGTCGGGATGGCCCAGGACGCTGTCATCGGCCAGCGCCATCAGGCGTGAACGCAGATCGCCGATGGCGGGCATCGAGAAGGCGTCGCGCAGTTTGGCCGAGCTGCCACCGGAGTCGAACGGCGTCACCAGATGGATGCTGTGGTGGGTATAGCGGGTCAGGGTGCGTGAGACCCCGGTCAGCGCGGTACCGCCACTGAAGAACAGCATGCGTGGGCCGACTTCGGGGGCTTTCAGATAGCGCCTGACGCGCATGGGATCGGGTACACGTGCGGTCCGACTGACCCTGACCTTGGCCATTGCATGGCTTCCTTTATGCTTGCATTTTTGGCATAGAGTGCCTTTTTTTACGCCCAGCGTCGCCTATTATGCACTTTCTCTCAATTCCAGCGCAGGGACTCTCGACTCCAGTCCAGTCTCTCGATCCCAGCCCAGCGTTTCTTGTTGCCAGTTTGGTTTCCCTCATTGCCAACGTAGTGTCTGCCAGGCGCGCTGTTGCGCCAGGCTGGCAAGGGTCGGGTCCGGGTGGACGGCGAAGGGGTGATCGACGAATTCCAGCAAGGCCAGATCATTGCGTGAATCCGAATAGCCCCAGCTGGGCACCACGGCACTGTGGCTGGCATGTTGCTGCTGCCATGCCTTGAGTGCCGCGAGCTTGCCCTCGCGGAAGGTGCGAATGCCACAGGCTCGCCCGTTGTAACAGCCTTGCTCGGTCTCAAGGGCCGTGGCCAGGGCCGCGTCCAGCGCCAGACGTTCGGCGAGGGGGGCGACCAGATGCGCCGTCGAGGCCGAGATGATCACGACCTGATGGTTCTGCGCACGGTGCCAGTGAATTCGCTCCAGCCCCTCACGATACAGGCGCGGCATCAGCTCGGCATCGAGAAAGCGTGCCACCTCGGCATCGACCTCACTGACGGCGCGACCTGCCAGCGGGGCCAGCAGGTGAGTCAGGTGAGTCTCCATGTCGAGTTGACCGGCCGCGTAGTCCAGCATCTGTTGTGCCCAGATCGCGCGATATTCCTCGCCATCGGCGATCCAGCTCTTCGCGATCAACCAGTCGGTCCAAAGCCCCGTGGCATCGCCCTCGAGCAAGGTGTCGTCGAGATCGAAGATGGCAAGCCCTGTGATGTCATCCATGGGACACCTGTGACGTGGCGGCGGTCTCGTTACCGCCCAGCGCCTGAACCTCATCCAGATCGGCGTGCAGCATGACGCGCAGATGGCGCGGCAGTAACTGCCGAGCGCTGCGATTGAGGACATCGACATTCAGGCGCAGTCCCTGACAGTCCACCTCGTAGCGCACGATATTGCCGAGCAGCTGGTGGCGGCGAATCACCCCCGGGCAGCCAGGGCCGGCATTGTCCGGCAAGGGCTGGGTCGGGAAGTTGGCATATTCATCCTGCTGCCCCTGGGGGCTGGTGTCCGGTTGCAGATACAGCGCTTCCGGACGCAGTGCCACGCGTGGGCTGTCGCTCTCGTAGCCAAGCAGCGGGCGCGCCAGCTCGCGACCGATCAGATTGTAATGCCCCATGAAACCTGCCGCCGTGGCATCCACCGGGCGGGTATACAGCGACTCAGCATTGCCCTGTTGCAGGATGCGCCCCTGATGCATCAGGAAGATGCGGTCCGACAGCAGCAGCGCCTCCTCCTGATCGTGGGTCACGAACAGGGTGGTCAGGCCGAGGCTCTTCTGGATATCTCGGATCTGATCACGCAGATGGCGGCGGATACGTGCATCGAGTGCCGACAGCGGCTCATCCAGCAGCAGGATCTGCGGCTCGACCACCAGCGCGCGTGCCAGCGCCACACGCTGACGCTGACCGCCAGACAACTGGTGCGGGAAACGCTGCGCCTGATCGGTCAGCTCCACCAGTCTGAGCACCTCGCTGACACGCCGCTCGCGCTCTTCCGTGCGCACCTTCTTCATGCGCAGCCCGAAGGCCACGTTCTCCGCCACGCGCATGTTGGGGAACAGCGCATAGTGCTGGAAGACCATGCCGATGCCGCGACGCTGCGGCGGCAGCGACGTGATGTCGTGACCATCGACGATGATCTGGCCGGCATCGACATCATTGAGGCCGGCGATGGCGCGCAGCAGGGTCGACTTGCCGCAGCCGGAGGGGCCGAGCAAGGTGATGAATTCCCCGCGCGCGATCTCGGCCTCTATCTCGGCGAACACCTGGGTCTTGCCGAAGCTCTTGGCCAGGCCATTGAGCTTAAGGTAGTGCTGGTCGGCGGCGCGTTCGCGCAGGGCGCTGGTCAGAAGGCCGCCGGCGCTCTGGCTATCGAATGTGGTGGCGGTGTCGATGGCAAGCATCAGCGGTCCCCTCGGGGTGCGGAGTCTGACGACTGGTGAGTGGTGTGGCGCGGCTCGGGGTCGGCGCTCGGCACCGGGCCGGGCAAGCCGTCGGTCATGGCGGTGGCCTGCGCCTCGTCGGGGTCATCCGCGGGCATCTCCTGCTCGGCGGGCTGATGATTGCCGAGCCAGGTCAGGATCAGGGTGAACACGAACAGGGTGATGACCAGGGCGCTGGTGAAGTGGCCGCTGGCGCCGCGGATATTGTTCAGATAGACCTGCAGGGTCTCGAAGCGGGTGCCGACCAGCATGTTGGCAAACACGAATTCGCCAGCCAGGAACGAGAAGGCCAGGAAGACGGCAATCTGGATGCCGACGCGAATATTGGGCAGTACGACTAGGAAGAACGCCTTGAGCGGACTCGCCCCCAGCAGTTGAGCGGCCTCCATCAGGGACGCCACATCCAGTGCGCGCAGGCTGTTGGCCAGGGCGCGGTACATGAAGGGCAGCACGATGGTGAAGTAGGTGGGGATCAGGATCCACGGCGTGCCGACGATGGCCAGCGGGCCGCCTGCGTAGAGCTGCAGCAGGCCGACCGAAGACACGATGGGTGGCACGGCGAAGGGCAGCAGGATCAACCCATTCATCACGCTATCCAGGCGCGGATAGCGCGTGTTGGCGAGAAACACCACCGGTACGATCAGCAGCAACGACAGTGCCAGCGCGCCGACGGCGACCAGCAGCGAGCGCCCGAATGCCGCCAGAAAACGCGGCGTGGTCCAGAGTTCCAGAAACCATTTCACGGTCAGGGCGTCGGGAGTCAGGCTGGCGCCCCAGCGTGTCGCCAGGGCGTAGAACAGCGTCGCGATCAGTGGCAGTGCCAGCAGTGCGAAGACACTGGTGACGATGAAGGTATAGACATTCACGCGGCGCAGGCGCGCCATCAGGCTGGGCAGCAAGGGCTTGCCGTGGCGATAGGGCAGTTCAGCGGGAAGTGACATGGTAGCTCCTGCGCATGAGCCATTGCTGAATCAGCGTGACGATGACGAGAATGACGACCAGCACCAGGGCCAGTGCACTGGCCAGTTCTGGCTGCAGGAACAGGTCTCCGGAGACCAGATTGGCGATGCGGATGGTCATCAGGTTGTAGCTGGTATTCACCAGCGCATAGACGGTGGCGTAGGCGCCCATGGCATTGGCGAAGAGTACGGTGAGCGTGCCTGCCAGGGACGGCCACAGCACCGGCAGGCCGATGTGCTGCCAGTAGGCGAGGCGGTTGGCGCCCAGCAGGCTGGCGGCTTCACGCCATTCCGTCTTCAGGGTGCTGAAGGCGGGATATAGCAACAGGATGCCCAGCGGAATCTGGAACCAGGTGTAGATGACGATCAGGCCGGTGCGCGAGTAGAGATTGAAGTTCTCGAGCAGACCGAAGCGCTCCAGCATCAGGGTCAGCATGCCGTTGGCGCCCATCAGGATGATGAAGGCGAAGGCCAGCGGGACACCGGCGAAGTTGCTGGTCATGTTGGTGAAGGCAATCATCATGCGCGTCAAGCGCGGACCACAGCGGTGCATGCTGTGACAGGTCACGGCGGCGATCGCCAGTCCCAGCACGCTGGACATGAAGGAGATCTCGAGGCTGCGCCAGATGGCCTGTCGGAAGAAGGCCGAGGAGGCGATCTCGTGAAAGTTGGCCAGCCCCCAGCCCGTGGGGGTCTTGAAGGCGCTGATCATCACCCACACCAGCGGCGCGATCTGGAAGGCGCCGAAGATCAGCGCAAACGGCAGCAGCCACATGACGGGGCTGGTCAGGCGGCGCTTGAAGGCGGCAGACATCACTTGAGGCCTCGCGTGGCAGCATGACTCGCCAGCAGCGACGGATTGCTCGCCTTGCTGTGCTCAAGCCCCAGCAGTGTGGCCAGGGTGCCGCAGAGCTCGCGTTGCTTGAGATCTGTCGCGACGCCATTGGCGAAGGCGGTGCCGAAGGTCCACAGCGGCACGCGACGCTCCTCTTCCAGCAGGCCGGAATGTGAGCGGTCGGCATTCATGCCGTGATCGGCGGTCACCATCACCTGATAGCCGGCTTCCAGCCATGCCGGCAGGTAGTCGGCCAGCGCGACGTCGGCATGCCGTGCGGCATTGCGATACTGCGGCGTGTCGCCGCCATGACGATGGCCGGCATCGTCGATGTTCATGCTATGCACCAGCAGGAAATCCGGGTCGTGACGCAGGCGCAGCATTTCGGCGTCACTGAACAGATGGTCATCCGGATAATGATCCTGCCAGTAGAAGATGCCCGCTTGGATGGCGGATTCCGGGTTGTCGAGCCAGCGATGGCGGGCCGGCACGAAGGGGGCCGCGACATAGAGTTCGCTGACCCAGTGATAGGCGGCGGCAGCCGTGCGCTTGCCTTGCTGGCTGGCAAGGTCGAACAGGCTGATGCCGCGTGAGCGGCGCACGATACCGTTGTTGACGATACCTGAGTTGACAGGCAGCTCGCCGGTCAGCAGGCATTCATAGAGCGGGCGCGACATGGCCGGCAGCTCGCAGTCCAGTGATTGATACTGGCCACGGCCGGCCTCGACCAGGGCACTCAGATAGCCCATGGCATGATGACCCACGGCGTGGTTGAGGCCGTCGAGCACGATAAGAATGACACGCTGAGACATGGTGACTCCGTGAAGCTCAAGACGGCACCGCAAAGGCGATGCCGTCTATCAGGATGGTGCGCGCTCTGCTCGCGTGAAGCAGAGGCCGGGGATTACTGCTGGTGGATCAGTACCTGGGACTGCCACTGACGCGGCAGCTGCTTGGCACTGGCTTCCCAGCCCGCGAAGTCCTGAACTGGACGTGCATTGGCGTACTGCTCGTTGGGCAGCAGCTTGGCGGCGATATCCTCGGGCAGGGTGAGGTGCTCGGCGCGGATCGGACGGGCATAGCCCTTGGCCAGATTCAGCTGACCGGCATCGGAGAGGATGTACTCACGGGCCAGCTTGGCGGCATTCGGGTGCGCGGCATGCTTGTTGATGATGGTGGCGTAGCCGGAGGTGACGGAGGCATCAGACGGGATGACGACCTCGAAGGTGTCGCGGTTGATCTGATCGCGATAGTTCAAGGCATTGAAGTCCCACAGCAGGGCGACTTCGACTTCGCCTTTCTCCAGGTTGGCGATGCTCGGCTCTGCCAGTGACAGACGGCCCTGGCGCGCCAGCTCCGCGAAGACTTCCAGGCCCGGTGTCAGGTCGGATTCCTTGCCGCCATTGGCGAAGGCAGCGGCCAGAATGGCGTTGTTGGCCTGGGAGGCCTTGCCCACGGCGCCGACGGACACCTTGTAGTCACCTTCGGCGAGGTCGGCGAAGGAGGTCGGGCGCTCATCTTCACTGACCAGCGTCTTGTTGATCATGAAGGAAATGGTGCCGGTGTAGCCCAGTACCCAGTGGCCATCCTTGTCTTTGGCCCATTCCGGGATCTGCTCCCAGGTCGTGGTCTTGTAGGCCTGGGTCACGCCTTGCTGTACCGCGATCGGGCCGAAGGCGAAGCCCACGTCACCGATATCGGCGGTGGCGTTCTCACCCTCGGCCTTGAACTTGGCGACTTCCTCGGCGGAGCTCATGTCGGTATCGCTATGCGCGATGGAATACTTCGACTCGAGGTCTGCCCAGGTGTCCTTCCAGTTGGCCCAGCTGTCCGGCATGCCGACGCTATCGACACGGCCTTCGGACTGAGCGGCCTCGAGAAGGTCAGCCGGCATGTCGGCGGCACTGACGGAGGCACTGCCCAACAGGGCGGCCATGCAGGTGGAAACCAGCAGGCCGGTGGAGCGGGATGAGGTAGTGGCAATCGACTTCAAGGAGATTTCCCCAGTAGGTGATGAACAATCGCTGCTCTGAAGGTAAGGCGTGACGGGTATCAGGTACCCTGTCGACACGCTGAGAGCACATCCGGGTGCTCAGGTCATTGCTCAGGCCAGTTCTCGGATCATTGATCAGACCAGTGCTCTGCCAAGTGCTCAGGCAAGTGTCGAGACAGCCGAGGCTGTGTGGTCTAGTTCAGTTCGAAAGGCACGATCGACTCTAGCGCTCGCCTGTGACAGTTGCGTGTCGTCAACATGTCGTTGTCATGGCATGGGGTGACGGCTCTGGCTCTGTCTCCTTCATACCTTCTCCGTGCCTTCTTCGTGCCTTGCCGCGGGCCCCGGTCCTCGCTATCTTCCACAGCCATAAGTGTGCAAAGCAGGGCGTGCAAGGCATGAGTCAGCGCGTGATGACTGACCTGGCGTGGCAGCCAGAGTTGTGCTGTCACCGAGTTGTCACGCCAATGCCACTATTCTCCTCATGCGTGTCTCGACAAGCGTGTCTTGAAAAGTCGCACTGAGCTTTACGGGGCGTCTGAACTAGACCACAGAAATCGCTTCGCTCTGACCCTTTCCATCCTGGACGCTCTGGATGTCATGCAAGTGACTCGCCAGAAATTGCTGTCTTTCGTTACCTTTCAGGAACTTCGCATGCCTTCATCTTCGCTTGAGCCCCAGAGTGACGCCGCTTCATCGGCAACTCCTGACACGGATGTCCCCGTGGCAGGGCTCAAGGCCAGGCTACTGAACCATCTTGAGGCAGCGCCGCTACGCGCTTCACAGCGCCTGCCCTCCGAGCGCGAGATGATCGAACGCTTTGCCACGACGCGGGTCACCCTGCGCGATACCTTGCTGCAGCTGGAGGCGGAGGGGCGTATCTATCGCGAGAATCGGCGGGGCTGGTTCGTCTCGCCGCCACGACTGCGCTATGACTTGCTGGCGTGCCTGCCATTTCGCGACATGGTCGAGTCACAGCAGCGGGTGGCCAGCACCGAGGTACTGGCGGCAGGAGAAGTCGCTGCCAACGCGGTGATCGCGCGGCGGCTGGGGATTGCGGAGGGCTCAGTGGTCTATCGCATCACTCGCGTGCGGCGTATCGACGGGCGGCGCGTGCTGCATGTCTGCCATCACCTGCGACGTGACTGTTTCCCGGGCATCCTCGATTTCGACCTCGGTGCCCACTCCCTGACCGACCTCTACCGGCATGAATACGCCATTCGTGTCAGTCGCGTCAGCTTCGAGCTGGCCTCCACGGTGTTCGACGCTGAGGCCGCCGCCGCGCTGAACGCCGCGCAGGGCAGCCCCGCGCAGCGCATCACCCGCATCAACTTCGATCAGAATGGCCGCGCGGTGGACTGCGATGATGAACACTGGCGCCACGATGCCATCGAATTGACGCTGAGTGCCGCACCACAGAGCTAGTTGGAAAGTTCGCGGCGAAGCCTGAATGCCTGGCAGGCCGCTGGTGGCCCAGACGAAAACACCCGCCATGGCGAGAATCAGTCGCTGTGGCGGGTGTTTTGTCATCGCTGAGGGGGCATGTCTGTCAGGCCGATTTCATCAGTGGTCACGAGATCTCAGTTCATGCGGCCGGTATGACGCTCGACGCTCTCCTGCGGGGAGTCTCCGGGATGTCGGTGAGCGAGATGCCTCGGGTTTCCGGCAGTCGCAGGCCACCGAGCAGGGCCACGGCGGCGATCGCGATCAGGTGCCAGGCGGGTGCCAGGTTGTTGCCGCTCAAGTCGATCAACCAGGTGGCGACCAGCGGGGCGGTGCCGCCGAAGATGGTGTAGGCGACATTGTAGCTGAGTGCCGAGGCGGTATAGCGCACCCGGGTCGGGAACTGCTCCGAGAGCAGTGCGGCCGTGACGACACCGCAGAGCACGGCACCGACCGCCATCAATGAAGCGCCCAGCATGGACGCCCACAAGGTGCCACTCGCGGCAAGCGAATAGGCGGGAAATACCGCGATGGCCAGACTGCCACACGCCGTGATGATGGTATTGCGTCGCCCGACAAGGTCCGAATACCGCCCGGCCAACGGGCATAGCAATGCGGCGACGATGAGGCCGCCCAGGCTTGCCAGCAATGCTGTCTGGCGCGTGGCGCCGCCCGCCACCTGCATATAGGTCGCGAAATAGGTGCTGAACATGTAGAACGACAGCGCCGTGGCAGAGATGAAGGCCATCAGGCTTACGATGGTGCTGCCGTGGGTGGTCAGTGTTTCCTTGAGCGGGGCGCTGGTGGCGTTGTGTTCCTGCTGAATCAGGCGGAACGCCGGTGAGTCATCCAGCTTGAGGCGCATGTAAAGCCCGATCAGCCCCAGTGGTGCAGCGCTCAGGAAGGGGACACGCCAGCCCCATGCCTGCATGGTGGCTTCCGATACCAGGCTGTTGAGGCCTAGACCGAGTGCTGCTGCTGTGGCGAAGGCGCTGAAGGTCGAGACGGGAATGAAGCTTCCGTACCAGCCCCGCTTGTCGTCAGGGGCGTGCTCCATCACGAAGGCGCAGGCACCGGCGTATTCGCCGCCGGCCGAGAAACCCTGAGCGCAGCGAGCCAGCGTCAACAGCAGCGGCGCCAGCATGCCGATGCTCTGATAGGTCGGCAACAGACCGATCAAGGCGGTGGCGCTGGCCATCATGATGATGGTGATGGCCAGGACATTCTTGCGCCCGATGCGATCCCCCAGGGTGCCGAAGAAGATGCCGCCGAGGGGGCGCAAGGCAAAGGACACCGCAAAGACGGCAAAGGTCTGGATCAGTGCCAGAGTCGGGTCGCCCTGCGGGAAGAAGTGCTGCGAGATGATCACGGCCATGAAGCCGTAGATGGCGAAGTCGAACCATTCGATGAAATTGCCGATGGCAGAGGCTGCCAGCACGCGTCTCAGCGTGGCTGGCGAGATGCTGTCGGTCCCGCCTGTCTTGTTGTTGTTCATGTCTTGCTCCGCCTGAGAGGAATCGGGAAGAGGTGTGGCTTGAACAGCGCACAGCTCCCTGCGTCATCCTGCGGCACGCGGTATAGGGCGATCACGCTCAATGCGACATCAGTAATGTCCGATGCGACATGACTGATGGGACATGACAGAAAACTAGCTCATCAAAAGGGAGAGGAGCGCCTGGCAAACTTCAGCGCATCAGCAGGCTCGCATCGACTTCGCGGAAGTGATGGGCGCTTTTCATCAGGGCGAGGGCGGTGAGAGCTTCGACGCCATAGACGCGGGTGGTGATGGCGTGGCGGGTGGCGACATGATCCAGCAGCAGGGCGAAGTCGCCATCGCCGGAGGCGAGAATGATCTCATCGACCTCGGGGGCGGATTCCATCACGTCGATGGTGATGCCGACATCCCAGTCGCCCTTGGCCGAGCCGTCGCCGCGCTGGATGAAGGGCTTGAGTTTGACCGTGAAGCCTATCTCGCGCAGGCGCTGCTGGAATTGCTGCTGCTTGGGGTCGCCACGGTCGATCGCGTAGGCGTAGGCATGTTGAATCGAGCCGAGGCGCTCGAGCTCTGCCCACAGGCGACGATAATCGAACTGCCGGCCGAAGGTATCGCGGGTGGTGTAGTAGATGTTCTGCACATCAATGAAGACGGCCAGGCGTGTGCGTGCCCCATCCGCGTCGCGAGTGCCATGCACGCTGTGCTGGCGGGAGTCGAGGGAGCTGTCGCGCGAAGTAGAGGCTGGCATGGGCGTCGCCGTGGCGGGAGGAGCAAGGGTAGGCAAGAGGTGATTTTCCTCTCCCCAGAAAGAAGCCGGCCGCTACCTGATGATGCAGGGCAGCGGCTGGAGGTCTAGCGATGAACAACGCTCTCACCGGTCAGTGACTCGATGGCAGACGCCAGTTGAGTGAGGCGAGCAGCGCGTTCGGGCACCAAGGCTTGATGGGCAAGCCTCAGCTCTTGGCAGCAGGGTTTGACGGCTTGGTCGGCTTGACGCCAATGACCTGGCCGCTGACACCGGATTCAATCACATCCACCTTGCCACCACGGTCCAGGAAGGCCTGCATCTGAGCTTCAAGCGAGGCTGAGGTTTCGACAGCAGCCGGTGCTTTTTTCTTTGCAGCAGTACGAGTATTCGCCATGCGGGACTCCGTTCCAAGACGTGAGGGGTGAAGGTGCATGATAACACAGTGGCAACTTTGCTGCTTGATGGCGTCAATTTGGAATCAGAAGCCTGATGTTTTGCGCCGCTTTCCTTGTGTCTGCAAGCCTCGCGCAGCTTGGTGGGTCGCTGTTGCGATCTGACCAACACAGTGATGCAGGGCGGCCAAGCCATTGAAAAGTCGGGCTGTCGGCAAGAGGTCAGTGGGCATGATCGCGATTGCCGCATGGCATGCGAATCCTTTTACGGGCGCTGAATCATCTTTGATGGTCAGGCTGTCCGACGCTCAGCCAAGCAAGGAGAGACTCCATGACAAGCCCTTCCAACGGTGATTTTGACGGCCAGACACGCGCTTATGCCGTGGCATCCGAGACGGCAGACCTGGCGCCCTGGAACTTCGAGCGTCGCCAGCCGCGTCCGGATGACGTGGCCATCGAGATTCTCTACTGCGGTGTCTGTCACTCGGATCTGCACGTCGGGCGCAATGACTGGGGCTTTTCCCAGTATCCGCTGGTGCCGGGGCACGAGATCGTGGGTCGGGTGACCCAGGTGGGCAATGACGTCAGTCAGTACAAGGTGGGCGACATGGTCGGCGTTGGCTGCATGGTGGATTCCTGCCGTGAATGCAGCGCCTGTCAGAAGGGGCTCGAGCAATACTGCCTCGACGGCATGACCATGACCTACGGAAGCCCGGACCGTCACGATGGCAGCCTCACCCAGGGTGGCTATTCCGACAAGATCGTCGTCAGCGAACGTTTCGTGGTCTCCATCCCGGACAAGCTCGACCCGGCAGTGGCAGCGCCATTGCTGTGCGCGGGTGTCACGACCTATTCGCCGCTGCGTCACTATGGCGTGAAGTCCGGCGACAAGGTCGGGGTGATCGGCATGGGCGGCCTGGGCCACATGGGCATCAAGTTCGCCAAGGCGATGGGCTGTGAAGTGACGCTCTTCACCCGCAGCGAGAGCAAGGTCGAGGAGGCGCGCGAGAATGGCGTCGATCATGTGATCGTCTCGACGGATGACGAGCAGATGGCAGGTGCCACCGAGACCTTCGACTTCCTGCTCGACACGGTGCCGGTGCCGCATGATCTCAACCCTTACCTCAATACCCTGAAGTACGACGGCACGCATATCCTCGTCGGCCTGGTGCAGGAAGTGGACCCCGCGCTGCAGGGCGGCAACCTGGTCATGAAGCGCCGTGTACTGGCGGGCTCGTTGATCGGTGGCATGCCGGAGACCCAGGAAGTGCTCGACTACTGCGCCGAGCACGATATTGGCTGCGATATCGAGATGATCGACATCGACACCATCAATGATGCTTGGAAGCGCATGCAGGAAGGCAAGGTCAAGTATCGTTTCGTGATTGACATGCAGAGCCTCAAGAACGCCCAATAAGCGCTGGCGCTGCTGCCGATCAGGCAGTCTGTCAGTGAATGCTGAAACCCCCGCCAATGACGCATTGGCGGGGGTTTTGTCGTAAGGTATGTCACAAAATTGCTACAGGGTGATTCCCGATGTATCGCAAAACGCGTATAAGAACGCGATGAAAACGCCAAAGAGAATCCAGCCGCTCATAGATGACGGTCTGGTCGATGAAGTGCTCCGCCCCTTGATGAGTGGCAAGGAAGCCTCGGTTTACGTCGTGCGCTGCGGAGAAGAGATTCGCTGTGCCAAGGTCTACAAGGATGCTGCCCAGCGCAGCTTCAAGCAGGCTGTGCTGTATCAGGAAGGCCGCAAGGTGCGTAACAGTCGCCGTCAACGGGCGATGGAGAAGGGCTCGGGCTTCGGACGCAACCAGCAGGAGGCCGCCTGGCAGAATGCCGAGGTCGATGCGCTGTATCGTCTGGCCGATGCCGGTGTGCGCGTGCCGCAGCCGTTCGGCTGCTTCGATGGCGTGCTGCTGATGGAGCTGGTCACCGATGACGACGGCAATGTGGCACCACGCCTGAATGATGTCTCGATGTCCGCCGAGCAGGCGCGGGAAGACCATGCGCTGATGATGCAGTACATCGTGCGCATGCTGCATGCCGGCCTGGTACATGGCGACCTGTCCGAGTTCAACGTGCTGGTCGATGACTATGGCCCGGTGATCATTGATCTGCCGCAGGCGGTCGATGCCGCGGCCAACAACAATGCCAAGAGCATGTTGGCGCGTGATGTTGCCAATATCACCGCCTACTACGCGATGTTCGCGCCTGAACTGGCACAGACACGCTACGCCGACGAGATCTGGGCATTGTTCGAGGCCGGCGACATGGACCCGGATGTCGAGCTAACAGGCCTTTATGAGGACGACGCCGAAGCGCCGGACGTGGATGCGCTGCTCGAGAACATCATGGCGGCCATGGAAGAAGAGCAGGAGCGCAAGGCGCGCCAGAAGAGTGCCGAAGAGGGCGATGATGACTAGCAGGAATCTTTAGCTGCTAACTGCTGGCCGCTAGCCGTTTGCCAGGCCTTGGGCTCCCGCCAGAAGCGTTGAGGAGGGGCTCGCCAGTCGCTAGCGAGTGATGCCCTGTCACGCACGCTGCTGTTTCGATGGCCTGATCTTCCCACGAGTGGCTGGGGAGATCAGGCCATTTCTGTTGGGGCCTTGTCTCGGCCGAAGGTAAAGCAGAGAGGCGAAAGGGGAAGGGATAGAGGAAGGGATAGAGGAAGGGATAGAGAGGCAAGGCAGCCCGGGGGCTGGATTCTCAGCGGAGATGTCACGCTCCTGCAATAAAATGATGCTCATATATGCCTATGCGTATTTAACGACATGCCTGTCATCGAGATACGTGTTCAGCATGCCGAGGGTGATTCTCATCACTGGCATGTGGCGATTGGCGGGGTGTCGCGCCAATCGGGGTAGCGGAGTCGTGAGGGATTTCGCCACCAAATATATGCTTATTCATATAAATCAATGCATCGGAGCACCGCAATGAATCGCCCTCTCAAGCAGCTCGCTTTCGTGATCGCCTCTGCGGCTATCGTGTCCAGTGCACAAGCACGTGACCAGGTTCGCATCGTCGGTTCCAGCACCGTCTATCCCTTCTCGAGCTATGTGGCGGAAGAATTCGGTGTCACCACGGATCATCCTACTCCGGTCATCGAGGCCACGGGTTCCGGTGGCGGCATGAAGCTCTTCTGTGAAGGTGCCGGCAGCAACACCCCGGATATCACCAACGCCTCGCGCCGCATGAAAGCCTCCGAATTCGAGCGCTGTCAGGAAAATGGCGTGACCGACATCACCGAAGCTTTCATCGGTTATGACGGCATCGCCTTCGCGCAGTCCAACACCAACGACCCAGCCGCCTTCACGCTGGAGCAGATCGCGCTGGCGGTCGCGGCCCAGGTGCCGGTCGATGGCAAGCTGGTGGCCAATCCCTATACCCGCTGGAACCAGATCGATTCCAGCCTGCCGGACCGCAAGATCACCATCTATGGGCCGCCCAGCACCTCCGGGACACGCGATTCCTTTGAGGAGCTGGTGCTGGAAGCCGCCACCGAAGAGATGGACGGCTATGGTGGCGAAGGCTACTCCAAGGTGCGCAACGATGGCGTCTTCGTGCCGGCCGGTGAGAACGACAACCTGATCGTGCAGAAGCTGTCGGAAGACACCGAGGCCTTCGGCGTCTTCGGTTATTCCTTCCTTGAGGAGAACGAAGACTCGCTGAGCGGCGCGACCATCGACGGCATCGCCCCGTCTCCCGAGGCCATCTCGGAAGAGACCTACCCGGTCGCACGTACCATGTTCTTCTACATCAAGAATCAGCATGCGGAAGAAGCGCCGGTCATGTATGACTACGCGGACCTGTTCATGAGCGAGAAGATGGTCGGCAACCTGGGCTACCTGAAAGGCATCGGCCTGATTCCGGCGCACGAAGAAGCGCGCAAGGCGGCGCGTCAAGCCGTCGCCGACAGGAAGACCCTGACGCTTTCGGACCTGCAGGGCTGATGACGTGAGCCACGCGGTGCGGCGGTCGAGCGCATCGTGAACGTAGCGAGTGGCGATCTTCGCGGGCTGGCGTGGTGTGCCTGGCAGTTGCCGGTCACTGCGCTGGCCCGTTCGCGTCTGTTGCAGGGTCTGTTGCAGGTGTTATTACAGGGTTTGTTGCAGAAAGTGATCTGAAGCTGGGGCGCCAAGGCCTGAAAGGCTACTGACATCAGTTTGTTATACAAGCGCGGTACTTCTGATATGCGACCCTATGGTAAGGTAAAATTGCAGCTCTGGAGATGAGTCATGTCCAAACAGCGAGTGCTTTTTCTGTGCAATGCCAATTCTGCCCGCTCCCTGATGGGAGAGGCATTGCTGCGTAACATGGCGGGGGACGAGTTTGACGCCTTCAGTGCCGGTGTCGCGCCTGATGCCCCGCAACAGCATGCGTTGGACGCTCTGGCGCGCGCCGGGGTGGATAATTCAGGTCTGGCGAGCGAGTCGATCGATCGCTACCGCTCTCAGTCCTTCGATGCCGTCATCGTGCTGTGTCAGAAGGCGCAGCAGCAGTGTCGCCAGTGGGATGGCCAGACCGATGAGCTGTTGTTCTGGGATATAGAAGATCCGCGCAATCAGGATACTGCGGTGTCCTATGGGCGCGCCTTGAACGAAATTCGCACGCGCTTGCAGCTGTGGTTGGCGGCACGCTCACATCATTGAATCAGGTGGAATTCTGCATTGTCTCTTCTGACCCCGACACGTCTTTTCAAATGCCTCAGCGACGATACACGCCTTGTGCTGATGTTGCTTATCCATGCAGAAGGCGAGCTTTGCGTATGCGAGATGACCTACGTGTTGCAGGAGTCGCAGCCCAAGGTGTCGCGCCATCTGGCCCAGTTGCGCAATTGCGGTCTGCTGCTGGACCGCCGCCAGGGGCAATGGGTCTATTACCGTCTGATGCCTGGCCTGCCGTCCTGGGTATTGCCGGCGCTGGTCGCGGCGGCGGAAGGGAGTCAGCACCGCATGGCGCCGTTGCTGGCGCGCCTGGCCACCATGGAAGGGCGCCCCAACCGCGAATGCTGAGCCGCTGTTGGTATCGCCATTGCCGTCATACAACAACGCCGCTCCGGATTCCGGGGCGGCGTTGTTGTTGAGAGCACATCAGGGTCTGATCAGACCGGATCGACGGCGTGCTGCTCGGTCTCCGGGTCATGGCGACGATGGCGCAGCTCGATGCCCTTGAGCAGGTTGCGCAGGATCTGGTCCTTGCACTCGCGGTAGTGGCGATGATCGGGCTTGCGGAAGAAGGCAGACAGCTCGGACTTGGTGATCAGTTCGAAACCGGCCAATGCCAGCAGCTCGAGCATGTCGTCATCCTTGAGCTCGAAGGCGATCTTGAGCTTGCGCAGAATCACGTTGTTGTCGAGACGCTTTTCAGGCACCGGCTGGGCGCCTTCGCGCTTGCCGCGACGCACGTTGATCAGGCCATTGAGGAACCTGGCCAGGTCGATGTCCTTGATGCGCTGCTGAGCCTCATCATCATCGCGCTTGAGCCAATCGCTGATCTGGGCGCGTGAGACCTCGTGGTCCGCGGCAGCGAAGGTGTTGATCATGTCGGTGTCGGAGAGGTTCAGCGCGTAGCGGAGGCGACGGATGATGTCGTTATTGGTCACGGGCGTGGTTCCGGTCGTGAAGAGTGTCAGAGGGCGGCAGGCGGCGCAGTCGGCACAGCAGAACTGATGCCAAGGTGCCGGCCAGCAAGGCCGCGGATGGCGCGCAGCATACCAGATCAGGCGGGCGGTTCGCTCCACTGCAGGCGATGGGGGGCGAATCCGGCGCACAGGGTCGGCTTGATGATGTCGAAGTAGGGCGAGATATCGAAGTCGCAGGGCGCAAACAGGCTGTGATGGCGGATATGCAGCAACTCCTGATAGCAGTGCAGGCATGCCGGGTCGCTGGAGGGCAGGGCGTCACTGTCTGGCAGGATGGGATAGCGCACGGCCTGGAAGGCTTCGGCGATCAGCGATGAGCAGATCGCGCGGGTCGGGTCGCCGCTGCCCAGTGCCAGCATGCGGCGCCGATAGCGGCTTGGCACCGGTGGCGTGCGAATCAGATAGCGAGCCAGATCGACGATATTGCGCAGGTCATATTGATGGCCCAGCCGCGCCTCGGCATGGGCGATCAACGCGCTGATCTCCTCCTCCGTGAGTCCGACCGGGCGGCAGATGCGCGTGTGCTGATGCCAGTAATGGTTGAGGGGGACGCGGCGCACCCCGGCGGTGACGTCCGCTTCCAACAGACAGTCGCCCCTGACCGGACGTCCTCTGCTGTCCAGCGGCGTGCGCACGCAGAGCGCGGCATGAGACCAGGTCGACTGGGTGAGGTAGCGAATGGCGGTGCTGATACGCGAGGAGCCCTCGACCAGCAGGACATCGCCGCGCCGCAGGGTGGCAGCCAGCTTTTCCGGTGATGACGTGGCGCGATGCGCCGGCAGCTTGCCCGGCGCCGTGAGATGACGCGCCAGCCGCGTGCCCAGCCAGTCGAGTCCTCGCATGCCTGCCTCCCGTATGGCTCAACCCTCATCAGCCAGTCTGGGACCTTTTGGAGAATTCAGCCAAATGCCACCTCAGGCATGTCGGGCTCAGCGACCCGGTTTCGGCACGTCCTGCTGGCTGACATTCTCGTCACTGGCGGTCTCGCTGGCCTCGGCCTGGTCGTCGGCGTCCGGCTCCGGGGCATCGAGTGTCTCGTCGGTGTCCTGGGCGGGCGTCAGCGCCAGTTCGGTGAGCAGCGGGAAGTGATCGGAGCCGAAGGCTTCCATGCGCGCCACGCGCACCACACTGAAATGCTCGCTGTGGAAGAGGTGATCCAGTGGCCAGCGCAGCAGGGGAATGTTGGCGTGGAAGGTATTGAACATGCCGCGGCCGACGCGGGGGTCCAGCAGGCCGGACAGCTTGCGGAACAGGCGCGTGGTACGAGACCAGGCCACGTCGTTGAGGTCACCGGTGACGATCACCGGTTGCTGGCTGTCGGCGACGCTGCGCGCCACGATGATCAGCTCGGCATCCCGCTCGGATGACTCGTCATTCTCGGTCGGGCTGGGCGGCGCCGGGTGCAGGAAGTGCACTCGCACGCGGTCACCGCTGGCCAGCTCCAGTTGCGCATGCATCGACGGCACATCCTCTTCGACCAGGTAGTCGATGCTGGCGTCATGCAGTGGCAGGCGTGAATAGACATGCATGCCATAGAGGTTGTCCAGCGGGCATTTGAGAGTGTGCGTATAGCCGTATTGCTCGCTATCCGCCTCGAGCACGTCGAGCCGCTGCTGCCACCAGTCATCGGATTCCAGCGTCACCAGCACGTCGGGCTGTTCGCGTTCGACGATGGCCAGCAGCTTGTCACTATCGTGATTGCTGGTCAGGACATTGGCGGCGAGCAGGCGGACCTGACGCTGCCGGTCGTGCTGTCTGGTACGCGCGGACTCGCAGGGAAAGAGGCGGGTATAGGGCACGATCCAGTGTGCCTGATAGACAAGCCCGGCCACGGCGATCACGGCCAGTGACACCCTGAGCCCGAAGGCAAGCTGGGACACCGCGAGGTCGGCGATCAACAACATCGCCCACAAGGCGGCCAGCTGCAGACGGGGGAAGTCCATGATGCGCACCGACCAATGGCGAATACGCGTCAGTGGCAGCAGGGTGAAGGCTGCCATCAGCAGCGTCAGTACGCCGAGTAGCGTGGGGATCATGGTGGCTCCGGTGGCAGAGAATGGGGCGGGAAGTCGAATGCTCAAGCGTCAGACATGGTGGCGACATGCCTGACACTCAAGTCAGGACGCTGTTCTCACGAGGCAACCCGCCGCTGACGCCACAGGCGTGAGATCCATTGCCAGCGATTGATCAACAGGGCAGTGAAGATGAGGCCGCAACCGGTCATCTGGATCAGGGTCATGCGCTCACCGAACCAGGCGGCCGACATCAGGGCGGCCCAGACCGCTTCCAGCATCAGGATGACCGAGGCATGGCTGGGGGTGGTCAGGCCCTGTGCGTAGATCTGCAGGAAGAAGCGCAGCGTGCTGGCGATCAGGGTGCTGGCCAGGAACCAGCTCAGGATGTCGAGACTGATGCCGGCGGGCCAGCTCTCGCTAAGTGCCGAGAGTATCAGGCAGGTGACGCCGGTGGTCATCAGCTGGATGGCCGTCAGCGGCAGGGCCGGGATATTGCGCACCAGGCGTGAATTGAAGTTGAACACCAGAGCGAACAGGCAGGCGGCGCCGAAGATGAGCCACTGGGCGGGCTCGATGGTGAAGCCATCGGTCGCGCCGGGCTGGCCCATGCCGAGCAGGGCGAAACCGAGCAGGGCGGTGGGCAGTGCGATCCAGGTGCTCAGCGGCGGTCTGTCCTTGAACAGCAGTCGTGCGAGTACCGGCACCAGCAGGATGCCGAAGCTGTTGATGAAGGCGATCACGCCCAGCTGATCAGACAGTGCGACCCCCAGTGACCAGCAGGCCATGGCGCCCCCGAACAGGACTCCGACGCCGCTGGCACGCAGCTTGCGCGCGGTGGACAGCTGGCCCAGTGAGCGCGCATCGAAGATGGCCAGAATGAGCCCCGCAAGCAGGAAGCGACTGCCGATGAACAGCAGAGGAGGCATGCCGGCCATTGCCTCCTTGGAGAATATCCAGCCTGCGGCGGCGATGATGGTGACCAGCAGGAGCAGCAGATCGGCCTTGAGGGGCGAGCGGGAAGGGGTCGTCTCGGAGGAGAGGCTCATGGGGAAGGCGGGAATCCTTTATTCGTTGCTTCGCAAGTGATAACTATCCTATCAAGCTGGCGCAGTGGCTGCTGGCCTTTATCGGAACGCGAAAATCCGCCAATGCGTCTTGAAAGCCGCGCGACTTTCGATGTTACGCTGCGCATCATGCAGACACGTTTCTTTTTTCATTAGATGGCCGGAGGTTGAATGGCATCGACACCGCAAGATGAGGTTCGCGAACCCTCGCATGAGCCTTCCGGGCAGCACGCTCACGATCATTCTCATGGCTCCGACCCTTCAGACGGGCACTCGCATGGCCATTCACACGGCCATTCGCACAGCCACTCACATGATCATCACCACGGGCACCACCATGATCATGCGCCTGAGGTAACAGCCGACAGCGAGCGACGCGTCAAGCTGGCGATGTATCTGACGGGCGGTTTCATGCTGGCGGAAGTGGTCGGCGGGCTGGTCGCGGGCTCACTGGCCCTCTTGGCGGATGCCGGACACATGCTCAGTGATACGGTCTCGCTGGCGTTGGCTTGGGGCGCATTTCGCCTCGGGCATCGGGCGGCGACCCGCAAGCTGACCTTCGGCTATGCGCGCTTTCAGGTGCTGGCCGCATTCGTCAATGGCCTGACCCTGCTGGTGATCGGGGCGGCGATCGTGGTGGCCGCCATCAAGCGGCTCTGGCTGCCCTCCGAAGTACTGGCGGGGCCGATGCTGGCCATCGCCGTACTTGGGCTGGTCGTCAATATCGCGGCATTTCGTATCCTGCATCAGGGCGACCAGGACAACCTCAATCTGCGCGGCGCGGTATTGCACGTAATGGGGGACCTGCTCGGCTCGGTGGCGGCCATTGTCGCCTCGCTGATCATCATGACCACTGGCTGGAATCAGGCTGACCCACTGTTGTCAGTGCTCGCGGCGGTACTGATATTGCGCGGCGCCTGGTCGTTGGTGAAGCGTTCGGCGCACACCTTGCTGGAAGGCACGCCTGAGCAGCTCGATCACGCCGATATCCAGGCGGGCGTCCTGGCGCTTGAAGGCGTGGAGAGCGTACATGACCTGCATCTTTGGGGGCTGACGCCACAATCACCGATTGCCAGTCTGCATGTCGTCGTGGCCGCCACCAGCGTGCCCGGCGATGTGCTGGAGCGTGTTCAGGACTATCTGCGCGACGGCCATGACATCTCGCACGTCACGGTTCAGCTGGAAGGCGAGGCATGCCCGCAGGGCTGCGTGACGCGCTGATGTGATAGTGCGATCAGCGCGCTGGTTGAGGGAGGGAATATCGCAAGGCAGAGCTTGCGAACCCTTGACGCAAAACGCCCCGCTGAAAAGCGGGGCGTTGTTCGTTGCAGCGAAGGGACTGGAGTGAATCATCCGCTGCAGTCTTTTTAGCTCTTCAGCTCTTCAGCGTCGCTGGCATCACGTTACGCCTTGACGCGCAACGAGTCTGTGCTCAGCGACTCAGTGCTCAGCGACATAGACGGTGCGGATGTTCATGAAGGCACCGAAGCCATATTCGCTCTGCTCACGGCCATAGCCACTGCCTTTGACGCCACCGAAAGGCAGCTGGGCGCAGGGCGTGGTCGGACGGTTGACGAAGCTCATGCCGGCCTGCAGCTGACGAGAGACGCGTTCACCCCGTTCGTCGTCCTTGGCCACCACGGTGCTGCCCAGGCCATAGGGGCAGTCGTTGGCAAGCTCGATGGCATGCGCTTCGTTGTCGGCGACCACCACGGAGGCGACCGGCCCGAACAGTTCTTCATTGAAGGCCGGATTACCCTGGGTGACATTGGTCAGCACCGTCGGCGGATACCAGGCACCGTCGCGATCCGGAATCTCACCACCGCACTCAAGCTTGGCACCTGACTTGATGGCGCGCTGGACCTGGTCATGCAGGCCATCGCGCAGGTCCTTGCGAGACATCGGACCGATATCGACCCCTTCGCTCATCGGATCATCCATGCGCATGTCCTTGACCTTCTCGATCAGACGCTTGGAGAAGTCCTCGGCGAGGGACTTGTCGACGATCAGGCGCTTGGACGCGGCGCAGCTCTGGCCGGTGTTGTCGAAACGCCCGGCGATGGCGAGATCCACCGCACGCTCGATGTCGGCATCATCCAGCACGATCAGTGGGTCGATACCACCCAGCTCCAGTACGCTTGGCTTGAGCGCTGCGCCTGCCTGCTCGGCGACCTTGCGACCCGCCTCTTCACTGCCGGTCAGGGTGACGCCCTGGACAACGGGATCATTGATGATGTCTTCGATCATCTCCGAGCCCACCGGCAACCAGGTGAAGATACCCTCTTCAAAGTCGGCCTTGTGGAACAGCTGGGTGATCAGATCGGCGCAGCCCGGGACATTGGAGGCGTGCTTCATCAGGCAGACATTGCCGCCCGCCAGGGCCGGAGCTGCGAAACGGATGACCTGATAGAGCGGATAGTTCCACGGCATCACGCCGAGGACGGCGCCGATGGGGTCCTTGACGATCTTGGCACGCACGGCACCATCGACATCACGCTGCTCGGTTTCCATCAGCTTGGGCAGGTTGTCGGCATAGAAGCGCGCGATGCTGGAGGAAATCTGCGTCTCGCTGATGCCCTGATCATAGGGCTTGCCCATCTCATGAGCGATCTGCGTGGCAATTTCCTTCTGATGCTCATCGATCAGGTCCGCCAGAACGGTGAGGCGCTGCGCACGATCCTGCACGGTGGTCTGGCTGAAGCTCGAGTACGCCTTGTGCGTCTGCTCCAGTTTCTGCTGAACCTCTTCCTTGCTCAGCATGGCGTATTCCTTGAGAACCTTGTCATTGGCCGGGTTGGATGCGGTCAGTGTCTTGTTGCTCATCTTGCCTCCCTGGTGGGTGCTGGTTCAGCAAGTGACTGAATGGGGATCGCGAGGGATCGAGATCGGCCCTTGAGCCAGTCACTTCATTGGCTACACACCAGGACTTGGCGATATTGCCTGAGATCTTCAAGGGGCTGGGGGCTATTGCGTCGGGTCACCTCAGTGTTGCCATATGAGCACGCTGTTGTCCATTGAAAAGCCACAGGTGTCATCAGTGGTCGATCGCGAAGCGGTCAAATGTGAACCTGCCGAACAGGCTGCCAGCATGCGACAATGGGCGTCTGACGTCCGTGCGGGGCCAAGCTTGCCGCGTGCCGGGCCATCAACATGAGTGCAAGCGTCACAAGGAAGAGGAAGTCAGCGTGTTCAACAATATTCTGGTGGTATGTACCGGCAATATCTGTCGCAGTCCGGTCGGCGAGTCACTGCTGAAGCAGGCGTTGCCTGGCAAGACGGTGCACTCGGCGGGTGTGGGCGCACTGGTCGATCACCCGGTCGAACCCACGGCAGCACGCTTCGCCGTCGAGTCAGGGCTCGAGGTAGATGAGCATCGAGCGCGCCAGGTGTCGGTCGAGATGCTGACGGCTGCAGACCTGATTCTGGTCATGAGCGATGGCCATCGCCGCGCCATCAACCAGATGGCACCGCAGGTCAGTGGCAAGACGATGCTGTTCGGCCGCTGGCTGGCTGGCGGCCAGGGGGAAGAGATTCCCGATCCCTATCGCAAGAGCGAAGAGGCCTTCCGCCATGCGCACCAGAAGCTGGTGGAAGCGGCTGCGCTGTGGGTCAAGAAACTGATGTAATCAATATTCTGTTTTTAAAAATATTTTATGGATTTTCCCCGCCGAGCATCGCGTGGAGCAGCTGGGCTGGTGTCGCTCCGCCAGTGGTCTGGATCGCAGGCTGCTGCAGGATAGCCCAGTGGTGCAGGCTGATCTGGACGTGCAGCGCCAACGGGGCCGCGCGCTGCAAGCCGAGCAGGCGACCGGTCAGCTGGAGGCGGCATTCGCCGGCAAGGTGCACTCGCTAAATCCTGCCTTGAGAGAAGGGGGCTGGGTCGGTTAAGGGGAGTGGGTGATGACGCTGCGCAATCCCCGGCAGGTGACCCTGACGGCCCGGATGGAAGAGGAAAAGGTGCTGCGCGTCGATGAAGGTGCCACTGCTGGTTCTATCCGCTGGCGCCGGTAGGCAAGCGGCTGGAAATGCGCGTGGTCAGCGTCGAACCTCAGGCAGTCGCGGTGCTTGAGCAGCCGGAAATGGCCTCGCCCGATGGTGGGGACTTGAAGGTTCGCGAGGGCGAGGAAGGGCAGCTGGAACTGATGCGTAGCCTCTATCGAGTCACGCTTGAGCCAGTGGACTTTTCCCAGGCGCTGACACTCTCGATGCCTGGCCGGCGGGGCATGGTCAACGTCGAGACTGAGCCGCGCAGCCTGTTGAGCCGCACCTAGCGTGAAGTGGTGGGAGTCTGGCGTCGCGAATCAGGTTTCTGACACCGCTATTCTCCTTCCTGCACCCTGAATTTTGAATAAGAGAACAGAAGCCCAGCCTCCGAGTGGCGTTTGCCGCTTGGAGACTGGGCTTCTCTGGTCTGGCTCTGGAGAGGGCTTTGGAAAGAGGGGGTTGTGTGGTCTCGAGGGAATACCGCGCTTTGCTCTATGGAGCGCTCCGCCTTGATTCGGCAAGCCCTTGGCTCAGCTTGCTCTAGTTCAGCCAGCGGATTTAGCCAGCTTTAGGAGCAAGAGGCTGCGTCTAGCCATCACGGGCCCGTAAGACCGTGCTTTAGGCCGGGTCGTCAGCATGTCGCTTCTCTTGATCATCGTCGGTATTTGAGAGTATAGCGATTGCCTCGAGGGGTTCCGGCATGCCCAGCGCATAGCCCTGCACAAAATCGGCACCGATGGTGGCGACGGAGGCGAGTACCTCCGGACTACCTACGAATTCGGCTACAGTTTTCATGCCCATTTCACGCGCTACCTCGGCAATGGCGCGGGCGATGGAGTAAGAGACGCGGTTGGTGTCCATGTCGCGTATGAAGGCGCCATCGATCTTCAGGAAGTCGACGGGCAGGTTTTTCAGGTAGCCGAAGGACGATACCCCACTCCCAAAGTCATCCAGTGCGAAGGAGCAGCCGAGTGCGCCGAGAGCCTCGAAGAAGGCGCGCGCATCGCCCAGCCGCGTGATGGCGACGGATTCGGTGATTTCGAAACAGAGCTTGTCACCCGGGATGCCACTGTCGCGGACCATCGTGACCAGCAGGTCGCGAAAGCTCGGACTGCTGATGGAGTGCCCGGAGAGGTTGAGTGACACCATGGTCAGTCGCTGGGCATGCGCAGGGTGCGCTGCGAGCTAGCTCAGATATTGGCGAATAACATGTTCATCGATGGCGGCTGACAGGCCATAACGCTCCGCCGCAGGCAGAAAGGCGCCCGGAGAGATGATGGCTCCTTCCCTGCCTTTCAAGCGTACTAGTACTTCGTAATGAAGTTCGTTGGTAGGCTCTGCAGTGGCGAGGGTGCTGACAATCGGTTGTTGATAAAGCACCAGCCGTTGTTCTTCGATGAAGTGGTCCCCGGAATTCGGACCAGGCGCTAAGCTCTGATCAGACCGACCAGGAGAGCTTGATCATGAGCAGGAAACGTCGACAGTACAGCAGTGAGTTCAAAGCCAAGGTAGCCCTCGCCGCCC
>NZ_JADPPY010000169.1:0-241 GCF_018340035.1 Cobetia sp. MC34 | reverse complement strand
ATCAGACGCATTAACTCCAGGTCATAGGCCCCTAGCGCCTTGCGCTGATAGTACATTGAGGAGCGACTGATACCGAGTAGCTGGCACTGACGCCGGAGGCTGATGTCGGGCGCCTGCGGCTCGACCATTGTCAGGCGCTGGGCCCGACTCAACGATCGAGCCTGCGTGACAAAAAATCCCGTTCCACCGTCAGCTTGCCGATCTCGCGATAGAGCGTATCGATCTCCTCTTGGGTCTTCTG
>NZ_JADPPY010000168.1:0-241 GCF_018340035.1 Cobetia sp. MC34 | reverse complement strand
CGGGACAGGCCGCACCGCTTGAGGCCGGCGATCCTGATCGCCCCGCACCCAGCGGCGATGCGTGTTGGTGCCGATGCCGAGTTCAGCGCATGCCGACTGCAGGCGTGCCCCTTGGGCACGCGCCTCATCGATCAGCTGTATGGCGTCCTGGCGATCTGTGGTGCTGATCATTCGTCCTCGTCCCCCCAGATCGCTCGGGCCTTTTTTCGCAATGTCAGTAGTGCGGCGGTTTCCGCCAGCG
>NZ_JADPPY010000167.1:0-246 GCF_018340035.1 Cobetia sp. MC34 | reverse complement strand
ATGCCCAAATGCTGCTCTTCTGTCGTATCTATATAACGTTCAGGAATTAATCACGCCGTTAAAGCAGCCGTCATCGTCGACCGTCGCTGCGGTCGCTCGATTCTTGAAGCTATGGTGGTTGCGCCGAGCGTGCAGCGAGAGCGTCGCCGCCACCTTGAGCACCTGTTCACGCATCCGGCTCAGGCTCCAACCCTGCCGGGTCTGGCGCCCCAGCAAGCAGCGAAGGCCATGCAGAACCTGATAGGC
>NZ_JADPPY010000166.1:0-246 GCF_018340035.1 Cobetia sp. MC34 | reverse complement strand
CTATATAACGTTCAGGAATTAATCACGCCGTTAAAGCAGCCGTCATCGTCGACCGTCGCTGCGGTCGCTCGATTCTTGAAGCTATGGTGGTTGCGCCGAACGTCAGCTGAGCGCGGTCAGCTTCGGCGCTGCCGCGCTTGCGATAGAGTGCCAGGATCTTCTCGGGCGGCCAGTCGAACTTGCCGAGGTTGGTGACCAGGAAGAAGGCATGCAGCAGCAGGTCATCGGGGCGTTCCTGAACCACCA
>NZ_JADPPY010000165.1:0-249 GCF_018340035.1 Cobetia sp. MC34 | reverse complement strand
CGGCGAGGGCTACCTTGGCTTTGAACTCACTGCTGTACTGTCGACGTTTCCTGCTCATGATCAAGCTCTCCTGGTCGGTCTGATCAGAGCTTAGCGCCTGGTCCGAATTCCGGGGACCACTTCAGGCAGGAATACAGTTGAGTCGTTATCGGGCCAGCAGGCGGATGAAGCAGCTGGGGCTGATGAGTTCGCAGCCGCCGAGGCACGCCTACAAGAAGGCTGATCAGCCACACCTGGATATACCGAATG
>NZ_JADPPY010000164.1:0-249 GCF_018340035.1 Cobetia sp. MC34 | reverse complement strand
GACAACATATTCGTGGAACGACTCTGGCGCAGTGTGAAGTATGAGTGCGTTTATCTGAAGGCTTTCGAGAGCGGCGCCCACTTGCGAGGGGATCTGAAGCGTTACTTCGCTTGGTACAACACGGAGCGGCCCCACCAAGGGCTAGACGATGCTACACCTGATGAAGTGTACTTCTCTCAACCACTGATCCAGGCGGCCTGACGCCGATGATGACCTGATCCGAGCTTAGACGACCCGTCAGGTGGTCCA
>NZ_JADPPY010000163.1:0-250 GCF_018340035.1 Cobetia sp. MC34 | reverse complement strand
CAGAAGAGCAGCATTTGGGCATGATTCAGCGAGCCGTTACGGCGTAGATAGCGCCCCTGGTGCGAGAACCCAACGGCCAGCCACTTCAAGCCGCCCGATCAGGGCACTCGTGAATAAGGCGGGTTGAAGCTATGGTGGTTGCGCCGAACGTCAGCTGAGCGCGGTCAGCTTCGGCAGCCCCTTCAGCAAGGCAGGCCACCATTTATCAGCCGCATCGCCGAGGTGAACGGTGATGCGCCGAGCGTGCAGC
>NZ_JADPPY010000162.1:0-250 GCF_018340035.1 Cobetia sp. MC34 | reverse complement strand
GCAGCACTTGTGTCAGGTGTTTGGGGTGCATCGCAGTAGCTACCGGGCTTGGCGTAGTCGGGATAGAAGACCTTGTGAGACTGAGCAGAAGCTGCTGGATCAGGTTGTCGAGGCGCATACCGTCAGTGTAGTGGCACAGTGAATCTGGCCACCTGACTTTGAGTGTATGATGGCTCACAGAGACAATCAGGTGCAGATGATGACGAAGAAGAGAACGTTTAGCCCGGAATTTCGCATGGAAGCGGCCCAG
>NZ_JADPPY010000161.1:0-250 GCF_018340035.1 Cobetia sp. MC34 | reverse complement strand
ACTCGGCGAAGGCATTGTCGTTGCTGACTCGCGGTCGGCTGTACGAGGGAGTGATGCCCAGGTCATAGAGCTTTTCCAGGAAGGTCGCTGCCTTCATCGGGCTGCCGTTATCTGAATGCAGAATCAACCCGCCTTATTCACGAGTGCCCTGATCGGGCGGCTTGAAGTGGCTGGCCGTTGGGTTCTCGCACCAGGGGCGCTATCTACGCCGTAACGGCTCGCTGAATCATGCCCAAATGCTGCTCTTCTG
>NZ_JADPPY010000160.1:0-250 GCF_018340035.1 Cobetia sp. MC34 | reverse complement strand
TGAAGTGGACCCCAGAATTCGGACCAGGCGCTAAGCTCTGATCATACCGACCAGGAGAGCTTGATCATGAGCAGGAAACGTCGACAGTACAGCAGTGAGTTCAAAGCCAAGGTAGCCCTTACTGCCCTCAAGGGGGAACAGACCACGTCAGAGATCGCAGCCCGCTTCGAGATCCACCCAACCATGGTGAGTCAGTGGAAGCGCGACCTGCTGGACAACGCCACCGGCGTCTTCGAGGGCAAAAGTTCCA